>JBASAH010000049.1:0-9988 GCA_049650505.1 Xanthobacteraceae bacterium | reverse complement strand
CCAAGATCGATGCCGTGGTGACAGTGGCCGACGCCAAATGGCTCAATGAGCGGCTCAAGGATGCTCCAGAAGCCAAGAATCAGATCGCCTTTGCCGACGTGATTCTGATCAACAAAACCGATCTCGTTTCATCCGAGCAGTTAAGCGAGGTGGAGGCGCGCATTCGTGGCATCAACCCATATGCCAAGCTGCACAAGACCGAACGCGCCAAAATTCCGCTCGACGCGGTGCTCGGCCGCAACGCCTTCGACCTCGATCGTATCCTTGACCTAGAACCGGACTTCCTCGGCACCGACAATCACGATCATCATCACCACGATCATGATCATGGGCATCATCACGGCGACGAGGATGGTCGCGCGCCTGCGCATGGCGGACTCAAGCACTATCACGACGAGGAAATGCAATCGATTGCGCTGCGCACTGACAAGCCGCTCGATCCGGACAAATTCTTTCCCTGGGTGCAGGACCTAGTGCAGAAGGAGGGGCCGAACATTCTGCGCTGCAAAGGCATTCTCGCGTTCAAGGACGACGAGGAGCGCTTCGTTTTTCAGGGCGTGCACATGATTCTCGATGGCGACCATCAGCGGCCGTGGAAGACCGGTGAGAAGCGCGACAGCCGTATCATTTTCATCGGCCGCAACCTGCCCGCTAAGATGATCACCGAAGGCTTCGAGAGCTGCATCGCCAAATAGCGCCAAACTGCGTTTGAGATGCTATGCCAGAGCGCGCCGCGCGCGCCAGAGGCGAGCCGCGGCTGATCGCGGCGAATATCGCCAAGCTCACCGAGCTATTGCGAAAGCGCTGATAATGCTAAAACGCGATTGGCCGACCGGCCAACGTGGTCTCGGACGCCGGTCGCGCCAGTGGCCCCGAATCGCTTAACGCGAGACTAGGCGCGGCGGATTGCAGCGAATATCGCTAAGTTGGCTGAATTACTCCACCGCGAGGCACAAGAATCGCGGCAGCCAGTGCGCTTGCACCATATCGCGAGCAACAATCTCGCGCCATCGAATGAAAGCAGTAGCTTGTTCGCTAGAGCCACATACGCGCAAAGCTAATTCTGCAATTGTGTCGTAATCCCATTGGCCGTGCACCTTTCGCCATGATCGCGGATTGTGACGCTCCTGCGCTATTGGGCCGGCAAAACAAATCGTCATTGCGCTCTCAATGCGAAGCCGCGCCTCGTCGGAGCCGTCGATATCAAGCTGAAATCCGTGCAGGGGATTGTCGCCGGGATCGGCGGTGATAACGGCGTCGGTCACGTCAGCGCCCCGGGTGCGAGTACGGGGGCGATGGTGCGGCGGTTCTCGATCGCTTCGACTTCGCTTGCCGGGATGCGGTGCTCGGCATGATCACGGAAAGTCTGCGACAGCACCGCAGCGAACATGCTGAGCCCGGCGACGGCGGCCAGCCACCAGATTTGCCAGACCATCGCGAAGGCGAACACGAACGACATCGCTCCAATCACGACGCCAGTGCTGCTGTCGGCGGGCATGATGATGTCGTGGAAGCGGGCGGGTTTGTGGCCCGCCCTTCCCGTCTGCTTCATGCCCCACCATGCATCGATGCCGTGCACGTGTGGCACGACGGCGAAATTGTAGGCCGCCGGCGGCGAGGCGGTCGCCCATTCCAGCGTCCTGCCGTTCCACGGATCGCCAGTCGAGACAGTAAGCGTGGCGCGGTCGCGGATGCTGACGATGAGCTGAATGGCGAGGAAGCCGATGCCGCACAGGATCAAAAGGGCACCGAACTCGGCTACGATGAGATACGGCTGCCAGCCGGCGACATAGTAGCGCTGGAGGCGCTGCGGCATGCCCATGAAGCCGAGAATATAAAGCGGCATGAAGGCTAGATAGAAGCCGACAATCCAGGCCCAGAAGGCGCGCCGGCCCCATTTTTCCTCAAGCCGAAAGCCGAACGCCTTAGGGAACCAATACTGGTAGCCGGCGAAATAGCCGAACAGCGCTCCGGGGATGAACACGTTGTGGAAATGCGCCACCAGGAAGGTTGTATTGTGCGTCAGATCCGGCGCTACCGCGAGCAAAACGCCGGTCATGCCGCCAAGGACAAACGTTACGATAGAGCCGAGCGTAAACAGCATCGGCACGGAAAGTTGTACCCGGCCGCGATACATCGTGAATAACCAGTCGAAAATCGCGACGCCTGTCGGCACGGCGACGAGCGGAGCCACCCGACCAAAAAAGGCGTTCACATCGTGGCTGCTGCCCATGGTGAAGAAATGGTGCAGCCAGACGATGAACGAGAGCACCGCGATGGCCGCAGTTGCGTAAACCAGCGACGCGTAGCCGAACAATCGTTTGCCCGAGAACGTCGCCACGACTTCGGAATAGACGCCAAACGCCGGTAAAATCAGGATATAGATTCCGGGATGCCCCCACATCCAGAATAGGTTGATATAGTTCGTTATGCTGCCGCCATCGCCATCGGTGAAAAAGTGCATGCCAAGATAGCGGTCGAGACCAAGCAGCGTAGCGGCGACCATCAAAGCCGGAAAGGCAAACGCTATCAAGATGCTGGTACAGAGCGCCGTCCAGGTGAACAGCGGCATCATCATCAGCCTCATGCCGGGCGCGCGCCGCTTGATGATAGTGACGAGGAAATTGATCGCGGTCAGCATCGAGCCGACGCCGCTGACTAGGATCGCCCAGATCCAGTAATCGACGCCGACGTCGGGACTGAACTGCGCTTCCGAGTAGGGCGGGTAAGCGCTCCAGCCAGCGGTGGAAAACTTGCCGATGACGAGCGAGATGATAACCAAAGCGGCGCCGGACGCAGTCAGCCACAGGCTCACCGAGTTCATGAACGGGAACGCCGCGTCGCGCGCACCGATCTGCTGCGGAACGATCACATTGAACAGGCCGATCACAAACGGCATCGCCACGAAGAAGACCATGATGGTGGCGTGGGAGGTGAGAATCTGATCGAAATGGTCCGGCGGCAGATAGCCATGCGAGTCGAGTGCGACCGCCTGCTGGGTCCGTATCATCATGGCATCAATGAAGCCGCGCACCATCATGATCAGCGCCAACGTCACATACATGACGCCGATCTTCTTGTGGTCGACGCTCGTCAGCCATTCGGTCCACAGATAGCGCCATCGGCCGAGCCAAGTGATGAGCGCAACCACGCCAACTGCGCCGAACACGGTGATCAGCGCGCCGCCAATGGCGATGCCACTGTAAAACGGCAGGGCGTCAATCGTGAGCTTACCGAGCATATCAATAGTCTTCGGACAGTGTAGGGGTGCTATCGCGATTTGTGTTGGAATTGAGCGATGCATTCGCCCGGCATTTCGAGAGTACCGAGTCAGGCCGCGAGGTCAATTGGCTGTACTAGCTCGAACTCGATCTGACAGTCGGTGCCTAGAGTAGATTCCGCTCGCATTCACTCATACCCTGCGTGCCTGAAATAGTTGCGTGCTTCGCGGGCGATGGGGTGCACGGGAGTCTGCCGATTCGTCGGCGCAGCCGCCTTGCGCAGGGACGCCTTGAGCTTGGTGAACGGCATCTCGATGGGGTTCAGGTCGGGCGGGTAAAGCGCAGCGCAGCGCCTCCCTGGAACCCCGCGCTGCGACGGCACGTGGTGCGCAAAAAAGCGCTAAAGTCTCAGGCGGTCGCCGGCGCCTTCGTGGCGACGCCTTTGTCCTTGAGCAGGGACTGCAGCTCGCCCGACTGGAACATTTCGCGGATGATGTCGCAGCCGCCGACGAATTCGCCCTTGACGTAAAGCTGCGGGATGGTCGGCCAGTTGGAATAGGTCTTGATGCCCTGACGTAGCTCGTCGCTCTCGAGCACGTTGAGGCCCTTATAGGCCACGCCGAGATTATCGAGGATCTGCATGACCTGGCCGGAGAAGCCGCACATCGGAAACTGCGGCGTGCCCTTCAGGAACAGCACTACCTCGTTTCCCTTGACCTCGTTGTCGATGAACTGATCGATGGACATTCTCGTCTTCCTTGCTGGGCAGCGGGGAAAACCCTCCCGCGCCGAATCCCATCTGCTCGCCGTGCAATATAAGTAGCGCAAAACGGGCGCAAAGCCCATGCGTCGGATTTCATGGTCAAATGGCCCGGGCTTCGCCCACCTTGACGCCGCCGAACGGGCTTATCGGAGAATGCGATTCCAGGAATGACCCAACCGGGAGAACAGCGCTGCCGTTCGGATCGGGCGGCCTTAGCGCTCCGGCGCTCCGGTTTGCAGCGCCAAGGCGTGCAGCCTGCCGCCCATTTCGGCCTTGAGCGCCTCGTAGACGATCTGGTGCTGCTGGACCCGTGACTTGCCGCGAAACGATTCGGCAATGACGGTCGCTTTGTAATGATCCCCGTCGCCGGCAAGATCCTGGATCGTGACCTCCGCGTCCGGGATGCGCGCGCGGATCAGTCGCTCGATATCGCTTGCAGTCATGGCCACGGCGCGCCTCGTCCAGGTGTTCGACTCGCGCTGAATAAAAGAATATCCGCCTCTATGTGCTGCCGCCCAAGTCGCCAAAACTCAACGGTGCCGTCGAACGCTGTAATCCAGCTTGGCGATACGAGTTATATTCGGTCTACAGTCTGCCGCGCAATGTGGACGCTATCAACCCGATCCTCGATGCTTTCCAGTACCTCTACAATCATCACAAACCACACGGCGCCCTTGGCGGGCTCGCTCCAGCTCAGTACCTTGCGAGCTAAAGGCCAAGGATACCTCGCTGTCTCAAAGGTGCACTTGACATACCACTTTAGGTCGGTTTCACTTACGCTGTAGCGTTTTATGGAATAAAGTAGCGCGCGCTGCGGGATGGACCGTGGCTTCGGCCGCTCCAAAAAAATATGCCCGCGGTTTTCTCTGCGCCGGCGAATGACGCCGTCGAGCAGCCATCAAGAAACGACTGATGGAGGAGAGGAAACAATGGAGTGGCGCCATGAGCATGCTACACTAATTCTCATCAATAAGTTTGGCAGGGAAGAAGCACATGGCCGGGGATTGCGACCGGTCATTGCCGAGGCTCTGATTGCCGAAATCCCCCTGGTGATCGGTGTCTCCACAGAAAATCTTTACGACTTTCTGACTTTCATCGGGGATTCAGCCACACGTCTGAGGCCCGACATCGAGGCAATTACGGCCTGGTGCCGGAACGCGATTGAGCGTGGGGCTCACTCTCGATTCCGGCCGCGGCCAGCATCCGTGCAAGCATAAGGGAGGACGAAATGGTGGACTCTTTGACGCGTCAGTCGGATGCCGGCACCTACGGCGTCAGGGCGCCGCAAATGTCGGATGCCGGCACCTACGTCGGCGACCCGGTTGTGGATTACGTCAGGGCGCCGCAGATGGTCCAGACGATGATCGAGGCCGGAGCATCGAAGAAAGACCTCCCGGCGGCAAACATCTTCGTCCGCGGGATGTTTGGCGGTGCCTTGCTCGCCTATGCAACCGGCATCGCGTTCTTCGCGGCCGCTCAGGGCGTCCCGCCGGTTATCGCGGGGTTACTCTTCCCAGTCGGGTTTATCATCATCAACCTGATCGGCTTCGACCTGATCACCGGCTACTTCGCGCTTGTGCCGATGGCAGTTATCCATCGGCGTATGACCTTCGGACAACTCGTGCGCACCTGGTGGTGGGTCTGGCTCGGGTGTCTCGCCGGTTCCCTGGTGTACGACGCGATGCTTTGGGCCTCGTTCACGCTTACGGGGGCGACCGGCGATACAACCGGGGTCCTGTCCGCCTACATAATCAAGATTGCCACCGCAAAGACGCTCAAATACGAGGAGTTCGGCATGGCCGGAGCGTTCGCGGCGCTCGTCAAGGGGATGCTATGCAATTGGATGGTAACCTTGGGCGTCGTGCTACCGTTCACCGCCCGCTCGGCAATCGGCAAAGTGTTCGCGACGTTCGTACCGATCTACATGTTCTTTGCGATGGGGTACGAACACATGGTGGTCAACCAGTTCATCATCCCGACTGCGATGATGTTCGGTGCTCCGATCTCGCAGTACGACTTCTGGGTCGGAAATCAGCTCCCGGTGACGATCGGCAATTTCCTCGGTGGATTCTTGTTCACCGGCGCCGCACTCGGTTGGGTCTTCTACACGCGCAAACCGGTTGAGCAGCAGGTTTCGCCGCTCACGCGAACCGCTCGGGCGTAAGACCGGGAGGGCGTGACGGACGGCGTTGCAATGACGATCAGGGGCGGCCCCGCATGGCGCTACGCTGCGCCCCTGGTCGATCAATTCCGCCGGCCGATCAACTATCTGCGGATCTCGGTTACCGACCGCTGCAACCTACGCTGCGTCTACTGCATGCCCGAAGAGGGCTCACCACTGCCGGCGCCAGGCAGTTGTCACATCGTTCTGGATGCTGCCGCGGGCGACTATTGTTCCTTCCGAAAATTATATTCGGGCGTATTTGTGATGCAGGCCGGCAAGAATCGGAATGGCGGCGATCCTGAATACGACGTTGAGCTGATGGCGGAGAAGCAGGTTCTCGGCTTCAAGCCGGCTGCGCGACTTGAGCAGGTCGACGGCTAATTTTCCGAGCGCATAAAGGATCGCTAACATCGCCGCCTATGATGAGACGATTCCGCTTCAGGATGCCAATCTAGCCTGGATCGAATCTTCGGAAGGAACAGGATCTCCAGTTCAAATCAGACGCGCCTGCCGTTGTCAGACGATCCGGCCCGATAGTCCTTTTTGCGCGAGTTTCGCCGCGCCAACCGCGGCTTCGTTGTCCGCGGGCTCAACTAGTGGCACGTCAAGCATTCGTTCGCGGATGGCGCGCCACGCTGGATTCCTTGCAGCAGCACCAACTGTGCGGATCGATGTAACCGACGGACCGCCCAGATTAGCTATGACGCGGTAGCCGAGCTTCTCGACGCCGGTTACGCCTTCCATCAGAGCCTGCAGGAAGAGGACCTCGTTATCAACGCTTGGCTCCAATCGGGCCTCCAGGTGTGGATCGCAAATTGGGAATCGTTCGCCGCGTGCGGCCAAAGGATAGTAGTCGAGCCCACTTGGCACTTTTGGGTTCATCCTCTTCGATAGCTCGCGGAGGCGGTCGAGACGAAAATGCTTGGTGATCGCCGCGCCACCGCTATTCGAAGCGCCCCCAACGACCCAGGCATTGCCGATGCGGTGACTATAGACGCCGAACTTGGGCGCAAAGATCGCGCGGTTAGAGAGAACTTTCAGAACTAGGGTCGTGCCAAGTGATGTCACAGCGTGACCGCAAGTCTCCGCCCCAGCTGCCAGGAACGCGGCGCAGCCATCGGTCGTGCCGGCAACGATGGCGACATCTGCTGCCAAGCCTAGCTCGGCGGAGCGCCAACGCTCAATCCTGCCGGTAATGGTGCCGGCCGGCACGACCGTGGGGAGCAGGCTCGGTCGCATGCCCGCTTCGACAAGCCAATTCGGCCACCGCCGCGTCACCGCGTCATAACCGGTTTTCAGGGCATTGTTCTCGTCGGTGAGGTCAAACCGCCCCAAAAACTGACCCGAGATCCAGTCTGCCTGATGAATCACCCGGATTACCCCGGGCTCTTTTTGCAGGGCAATGGCACGCGCCAACGCCGACGTGGGGCTGCGGGCGAGCGTTTCAGCAGGAGCGACCGCCGCAATTCTGCGCAAAATCTTCGCCGACGCTTGGCTATTATACATCTGCGCCGGGGCAACTGGGCGTCCGTTTGCATGGACGCCGAGAATTGTGCCTGATGTTCCGGTGACCGCTATCGCGCCAATCCCCTTAAGCTCGATTTGTCGCGACAGACGCTGGAAGACGCGGCGCGTTGCCTCCCACCATATGGCGGGGTCCTGGGTCACTAACCCGCCTCGATCTAAAGGGACCGTCATCTTAACGGCGGCGAACGCAACACGGAGCCCGGTTTCATCCACCGCGGCCGCCCGAACACCGGAGGTGCCGACATCTATGCCAAGGGCGAGATTGTGCATTGCCGGTCGCTGCGCATCGGCGATCATCACGCAATATCATTGGTGTTCCGACTGTCACGCATGCCGAGCTCATGGGCACCGCGGCCGCTAAGCCGGTTCCGCTTGCGGCGCCTCGCGGAAATACCAGCTGGGCACCCGGCGTCGTAGAAACGCGCAAATGCTTCTAAGCGAACAGCCGCAGCGGCCACGTTGACGCGACACGGTGGCTCCGACGCGCGTTCGGTCGAGCAAACTCCCGATGTGATCTTAATAAGGCCAGCTTACATCGCCAAGTAGTTTTGGCCTTCCCGAATTCTGCCCCACGAGCATTCACAGCCATCTGGTGAAGAGGTTCGTTCGTCGATGTTTTAGCGCCCGAAAGGCAGACTGCTGAAGAAGGTGGCGAACAACTGGGCAATTACCCGCTCGCGAACGAATTCGCCGCGAATATAGATGTAACAGACATGAGCGCGAATTGCGAAGGAGGCGAGCAGACATCCCTCAATGAGAGGATGAGGCTCGTCCCGCGAAGTCCCGCTTTCCACTTCCGCAATCACGCGCTGACGCATGTCCCCGGAATAAGCCTTCGGCATCGCCCAGCCTCCCAAAAGCGAATCAATGCCGCTAGACTCTCCCATCCTTCGCTCCATGAGAATCCCCGATTCAATCGGGGCGGAACATGCTCTAGTTCGTTAGGCGCAGTATTATTACCGGAACCATCAACGCCTTGATCGGCGCGGTTATTCTGGAGGCTCAGCCCGTGGCTCAAATACTTGCCGACGGTCTTCTATAAGGGCCACCGCGCTTCGATCCCCGCAATTGCCGTCGGCAGTTCGGCGAACGAGCCGATGATGCGGTCGGGATTTAGTGTAGCAATCGGGACCTCGCTATAGCCGAAATCGACCGCAACGACGGGAACGGCCGCCGCCCTCGAGGTCTGCACATCCCTTACGGAATCGCCCACCATGATCGCGTGCGCCGGCTCTCCACCCGCGCGCAATATAGTCTGGCGCAACATTTCCGGATCGGGCTTCTGCACGCCAAAAGTATCTTGGCCGCAAATCGCAACGAAGTGATGGCTGAGCTTGAGCTCCTCGAGCAGGCGCACCGAGAGAAATTCGAGCTTATTGGTACAGACTGCGAGGCGGCAGCCCTCGGCGCCAAGGCGGTCCAGGACCGAATCGACGTGGGGGAAGGGTCGTGAGCGCTCCGCGATGTGAGCGCCGTAATGATCGACGAAGGCGCGAAACATCCGATCGATCTCCGGCTTTGGCGGATAGTGGCCTTCGGCGTTCAGTGCCCGTTCGATCATGCCCAGTATACCGCCTCCGATCATCCGACGCCCGTCGTTGTAAGCTACCGGCGGCAAGCCTTCGCCCGACAGGATAAGATTGAGCGTCGAGATGAGATCGGGAGCGGTATCGATCAACGTGCCGTCGAGATCGAAAACGATGGTGAGCATGATTCCTTCTTAATAACAGCGCGCAAACTGTGCCCGTCAATGGATGCCCAAGCTGACCTTCCTCTTTTCCAATGTAAGGAGAAGCCGCAGAGAAGCGCCGGGAACACGGATGCCCTGCCAAGCGTTCACCCGAAAAACGAAAATTATCATCACTTCCTCTTGGCAGAGTGATTGCCTCTCGCCGCAGGCGTTTTGCCACCTCGCCGGCCATGTTTTAGGTTCGGCAAAAAGCGTCGCCCTTCGGCGACGAGGAAGTCACGCAAACTGCTGGCCGCCGTCATCATTCGTTTCGTCGCTGGATGCACCACGAACCACTGCCGGATCTCTGGCAGGCCGGCGACGTCGAGAATTGCCAGCCGGCCGCCAATCTCAGCCGCAATTGTGTGTGCAGAGATAAACGCAATCCCGAGGCCCGCCATTACTGCCTGCTTGATCGTCTCATTGGATCCTATCTCCATGCCGATGCGGGGCTCGATGCCATGTTGGGCCAGGAACCGCTCCGCCAACAAGCGCGTCCCGGAGCCAACCTCGCGCATCAGAATAGTTTGCTTGGCGATCTCTCGCGGCGAGATAGAACGCTGCTTGGCCAGAGGGTGATCCAG
>JBASAH010000048.1:0-16244 GCA_049650505.1 Xanthobacteraceae bacterium | reverse complement strand
GCCAATGACTATACGATCTGCCGGAATGAGCCGCGCCAGCCGCTCGCTGGTGGCGAGCGTCGTCTGGAATGTCTTGAGATCGCGATTGTTGATGCCGATGAGCTTGGATTTGAGCCGCAGCGCGCGTTCGAGCTCGGCTTCGTTGTGCACTTCGACAAGGACGTCCATGCCGAGCGCCAGCGCGGCGGTTTCGAGCTCGGCGGCGCAGGAATCATCCACGGCCGCCATGATGATCAGGATGCAATCGGCGCCATAGGCGCGCGCTTCCGTCACCTGATAAGGCTCGTACATAAAATCTTTGCGCAATACCGGCAGCGCACAGGCCGCGCGCGCTTGGTGCAGATGATCAAGCGCGCCGGCAAAGGACGGCGTGTCGGTCAGCACCGAAAGGCACGTCGCGCCGCCGGCCGCATAGGCTGCCGCTAAAGCGGCAGGGTCGAAGTCATCGCGGATCAGTCCCTGTGACGGGCTTGCCTTTTTGATCTCGGCGACGAGCGCATAAGCGCCGGCCTCAAGCCGCCGCGCGATGGCTTGCGCAAAACCGCGCGGCGCATCGGCCGCCTTGGCGTCACGCTCGATTATCGCAAGAGGGCGCGCGCGCTTTGCCGCGGCGATCTCCTCGCGCTTATAGGCCGCGATTTTTTGCAAAATATCAGCCATCGTTCGAAACCACGATAAGACGGTCGAGCCGGCCTTCGGCTTCGCCGGAATCGACCGCACGGGTGGCGAGATCAAAGCCCGCCTTGAGATCCTTCGCTTTGCCGGCAACGATGAGCGCGGCGGCGGCGTTCAACAGCGCGACGTCACGCAGCGGCGTCTTCTTGCCTTCCAACACGTCTTCCACCGCTTTGGCATTTGCGGTGGCATCGCCGCCGCGCAGGGCTTCCGGCTTGACCTTAGGCAAGCCGACGTCGTCCGGCGAAATCTCGAAATTGCGAATGACGCCGTTTTCGAGCGCCGTGACGCTGGTCGGGCCGGAGGTAGTGATCTCGTCGAGCCCGTCCGAGCCGTGCACGACCCAAACGCATTCGGCGCCGAGATTTTTGAGCACCTGCGCCAACGGCTCGGTCCAGTGTTTTGAGAACACGCCGATCATCTGGCGGCGCACGCCAGCCGGATTGGATAAGGGACCAAGCAGGTTGAAGATCGTGCGCGTGCCGAGCTCGACGCGCGTCGCCGCGACATTCTTCATTGCCGGATGATGCGCCGGTGCGAACATGAAGCCGATGCCGGCTTCGCGGATGCAAAGCCCGATCTGCTCGGGGTTAAGTTCGATATTGACGCCAAGCGCGGCGAGGACATCGGCGGCGCCGGAACGGGACGACAAGGCGCGATTGCCGTGCTTGGCAACCGGAACGCCGGTGCCGGCGACAATGAGCGCCGCGCAAGTGGAGATATTGAACGAGCCCGAGGCATCGCCGCCGGTGCCGACGACGTCTATCGCGTCCGGCGGCGCCTTCACTCGCAGCATCTTTGCGCGCATGACGCTGACCGCACCGGTAATTTCCTCGACGCTTTCGCCGCGCACGCGCAGCGCCATGAGGAGCCCGCCCATTTGCGACGGCGTCGCTTCGCCCGACATCATCTGCTCGAAGGCCGCGGCGGCTTCCTCGCGTGCAAGCACGGCGCCGGTTGCGACTTTGGCGATCAGCGACCGGAATTCGATGCTCACAGCGCGGTCCTCGAATGAGTCGCGGCTGAGCCTTGGGAGCGGCGCCCGCGCGCCGCGCCGTGCCGTGCGTTCGCGCTGTTCCAGGCTTGCGCGATTTCGAGGAAGTTTTTCAGGAGCAAATGGCCGTACTCGGACGCAATGCTTTCAGGATGAAACTGCACGCCATGCACCGGCAACCGGCTGTGCGCGAGACCCATGACGAGACCATCCCCGGTTTCGGCGGTCACGTTGAGGTCGCGCGGCAGGCCGTCGCGATCGACCACCAGCGAATGATACCGCGTCGCCGAAAACGGCGCATTGATGCCGCGAAAAACGCCGGCGCCGCGGTGCTTGATTTCCGACACCTTGCCATGAACGGGCACTGGCGCCCGCACGACCTTACCGCCGAATGCTTGGCCGATCGCCTGATGGCCGAGACAGACGCCGAGGATCGGGATGCGCGGTGACGCTGCCGCAATCAGATCAAGGCAAATGCCGGCCTCGTTCGGCGTGCACGGGCCTGGCGACAGCACGATGGCGTCGGGCTCGGCCGCGATGACGGCCGCGCTCGTGACCTTGTCGTTGCGATGCACTTCGACCTCGGCCCCGAGCTCACCGAAATAGTGCACGAGGTTGAAGGCAAAACTGTCGTAATTATCGATGAGAACGATCATGAACGCTTGTTACCTCGCGGCTTTTAGACACGCGCCGCAATAGCTGGTCAAGCCGCGCTGGTTAACCTTGTCACTCGGGACCAGCGCCCGATAATTTGGCCATCGCGATCCATTTCGGCAGTTCGGCGACGAGGAAGTCGGCGTAATCGGCCGGCGTGCCAAACATCGCCTGCGCTTCGAGCGTCTTGAGCCTGGCCTGGGTCGATGGCGCTGCGAGCGCGGCATTGGTCGCGCGGTTGAGCTTGTCGACGATTCCCTTCGGCGTGCCGGCCGGCGCGACGATGCCGGTCCAGGAAGTGGCGATGAAACCCGGCACGCCATTTTCCGCCATTGTCGGCACGTCGGGAAGATCGGCGAGCCGTTTCGGTGAAGGCGTTCCGAGCGGCCGCAGCGCGCTGCCGTGCAGATGCGGCAGCAGAATCGAGCTCGTCTCGATCGCGACATCGACCTGTCCGCCCATCAGATCGGTCAGCACATTGGCGCCGCCGCGATAGGTGATAAGAACGACATCGATATTGGTGAGGTGCTTAAACCATGCCGCCAGCATCTGCGGCGGCGCGCCGTTGGGGACGCCGAAATTGAGCTTGCCCGGATGCGCCTTGGCATAAGCGATCAGTTCGCCGACGCTGCCGACCGGCGCCTTCGGGCCCGCTACCATGACGTAAGGCACCTCGGCGACCATGGAGACCGGCACGAAGCTTTTCGGATCGTACTCGACGTCGCGATAAAGCGTTGGCCCGATGGCAAGCGTCGCCGCGCTGCCGAGAAGGAGCGTGTAGCCGTCCGGCTCCGCGGTCGCGGCGATCTTGCCGGCGAGTGTCGAGCCGGCGCCAGGCCGGTTGTCGACATAGATTTGCTGGCCAAGCACATCTGAAACCGCTTGGCTGATCAGCCGGCCCATGACATCGGTCGGACCGCCCGGCGGGAACGGCACGATCAGCCGGATGGGACGGGCCGGATACGCCTCTTCGGCGGCAGTGCCTGGCGCGGTTGGCACGCTTAGGGCGCATGCCAAAGCCGCGATTGCGGCAAGCACGGAAAGTCGCGCTGCCGCCAAGCAATTGCTCACGACCAACTACTCACGACCCTACTCACAACTATGTCCCACCATCGCAAACTTGTCTCATCGCGGACTGGCCCTCCGATGATGCGCCAAACATGGATGCCGCGAAAGATAGTCTAAACAACCGCCCCATCGCTCGCGCGATGGGGTGGGGACGATAACGATCGGCCTCAAACTAAACCGTGTACTTATAAATGCCGTGGGGGCGTTGTCCGCTTTTGGGGGAATAGCGGACATCGTGATTTGACCGCGTCACGTCCGGTCGTGACCCATAAGCGACATCAGAGCCGCGCAAGGTGACAGGCCAACTCATGCGCCACAGCACAGACGCATGGTTGATTGTGATAACCTGCGATCAGCTACAGCGTCACCTTCAACCCAAGGGCGGCAAATGAGGCGACGTCAATTTATAACCCTTGTTGGGAGTGCGGCGGCCGTATGGTCGTATTCGGCACGAGCGCAACAGCGAATGAGACGCATAGGCGTGCTCATGGCGCATCTTGAGAGCGACCCAGAATTTCAGGACTATTTGGGAGCATTCCGAGAAGGTCTTCAGAAGCTTGGGTGGACCGAGGGTCGCAACATCCAAATTGATGTCCGCTGGGGAGCGCTCGACGACGCGGAAGGGAGGCAACGATCGGCGGAGGAACTTGTCGCCCTTCGGCCTGATCTCATTGTTTCGCAAAACACGCCACCAACTGCAGCAATGCTTCAGCAAACGAGTGCGATCCCTGTCGTTTTCGTGATCGTTGCTGATCCGGTCGGCAGCGGCTTTGTCAAAAGCCTGCCCCATCCGGGTGGAAATGCGACCGGCTTCACGATTATGGAGCCGACGATTGTGAGCAAGTGGTTAGAGCTATTGAAAGAGATTGCGCCGCACGTCACCCGTGCAGCAATTTTGTTCAACCCGGCGACGACTCCTTATGCGAACATATACGTAACCCCATTTAAGACTGCCGCTCCCTCCTTTGGACTAGAGGCGACCACCGCAATTGTTCACGATAAAGTCGAGCTCGAAACAGCTATTGCAGCACAGGCACGCGACTCAAGCGGTGGCCTGATTGTGATGCCGGATGGTTTTTTGAATGTTCATCGCGCAGACCTCGTTTCGCTGGCGGCTAGCCATCGTATACCTGCCGTTTATCCGTGGCGTTTCTTCACTGAGCAGGGCGGTCTCCTGTCCTACGGAAGCGAGATGCGGGATGAGTTTAGACTTGCCGCGGAATATGCGGATCGCATTCTCAAGGGGGAGAAGCCGGCTGACCTGCCCGTGCAGGCACCGACAAAATACGAGCTCGTCATAAATCTCAGGACCGCCAAGACACTCGGTCTCAACGTCTCTCAGCAGTTCCAGCTGCTTGCCGACAAGGTGATCGAGTGAGACGGCGCGAGTTCATCACGCTTATCGGCGGCGCGGCGGTAGCTTGGCCGCTCGCGGCGCGTGCGCAGCAGTCTTCGCCGCCGGTCATTGGTATACTTAATGACTCGAGCTCCGATTGCGTGGGCGCATTTCGTCAGGGCTTGAAGGAGGGCGGCCTTATAGAAGGTCGTGATGTTACGACCGATTTGCGATCAACGGAACAATACCCTGAACTGCGACCGCTCGCCGATCAGTTGGTGCAGCGTCGGGCGACGCATTCTTCCTGGTAGCGCGTGAAAAAATCGCCGCTTTGGCTGCTCGGCACGCAATTCCCATGATGTGCAATATACGCGACTTTGTACTTGCCGGCGGCCTGGTGAGTTACGGAACCAATGTGCCAGACGTTTGTCGTCAGGTGGGCATCTATGCTGCGCGCGTTGTGAAAGGGGAGAAAGCCGGTGATCTGCCGGTGCTGCAGCCCACCAAATTCGACTTGACCCTCAACGTCAAAACCGCCAAGGCGCTTGGCCTGACTATGCCCACTTCGATGCAATTACTCGCAGACGAAATAATCGAATAGCCGCGCTCGCGGAAAGCGACTTTTGCTGCACTGCATATGTCGCGTTCTGGCCAAAGCCGACGTGCCAGAGGCGTCGATCAATGTCCGCTTACCGGCTTTATGAGCAACACGCCGAAACGGATTTACTTAACGGGCGGGATCGGCATCCGCGATGCGTTCGGCCGCAATTACTCGAACGTCACGCGGCTGAGCCAGCGGAGTGCGGCCATCGCGCGTGCACGCGGCATCGAAATAAGGCCACGCCTTCTCGCCGCAATCGATGCCAAGCGGGCGGATGTCGGCGCGATCCCCTTTGGCGCCGGCGATCGGCGCAACCGCGCCAACCTGTGGTGATAAACTCGGGAACGCCACAAAAAGAGCCGCCGCGATTGCAGCGACGGCGATGGCATAAGCGGTGTTGATCATGACACCCGATCCCTGGCTTTAGCCCGCTTTGGACCGCGGTGCGGTCTGGGGGCTTGCTTGCTTTTCCAATGTTGGGAGTTTCTGCTTTCGGCAGAAAAATCTCGTTGATAGGGGTCACAAAACTGACGTTTGCCTTAAGTCACTGAAAATACGCGATCTTTCGTGTCGAAAAACGTCTCCCGCCGGTGGATTTAACGCCGTCAAGCACGCTCTCAACCATGCTTTGAGGCAGCAGTGCCGAGTCCCGCATTACGCGGCCGCTTGCGGTCATTCGGCACGCGGGCTAGACCGCGCCGATGCCCGAGTCGACACCGCAAACCGGCCAACGCATTGCGCTATTCGCCGGATCGTTCGATCCAATCACCAACGGCCATGTCGATGTGGTCGGCAAGGCGGTGCATCTCGCCGATCGGCTGGTGATCGCGGTCGGCATTCATCCCGGCAAGACGCCGTTATTCTCAGCCGACGAGCGGCTGGCGATGATCGCCGAAGCTTGCATGCCGCTGGCGCGCGCCGCGGGATGCGAATTGTCATGCATGACATTCGCCGAACTCGTCGTCAGCGCTGCGCGCCGCGCCGGCGCAACGATGCTCGTCCGCGGGGTGCGCGATGCGACCGACTTCGATTACGAAATGCAGATGGCCGGCATGAACGCGGTGATGGCGCCGGAAATACAAACGGTGTTTTTGCCTGCAGCCCCGGCAGTCCGCCCAATCACGGCCACTTTAGTCCGGCAGATTGCCAGCATGGGCGGCGATGTTTCGGGCTTTGTGCCGGCGCCGGTCGCGGCGCGGCTCAAGAAAAAGTTCGCCAAGATCTAAGTTCACCAATCCACCCTCAAAATCTGGCCTCACGCCGGGAGATGACATGACCCGTGTTCTTGCCGTACTGTTCGCCATCATGTGCGCCGCTTCAGCCTCCGCTCAGCCTTTGCCGGCCGGGCTCGATCCGCAAAACACCCTGATCCTCGACACCACGCAGGGGAAGATCTTCATCAAGTTGCGCAACGACATTGCGCCGCATCATGCCGAGCGGCTCAAGCAGCTCGCGCGCGAGCATTTCTACGACGATGTGCCATTCCATCGGGTGATCGACGGATTCATGGCGCAGACCGGCGACGGCCAAAACCACAACGGCACCGGCGGCTCGAAATATCCGATGCTCAAAGCCGAGTTTTCGAATGTGCCGTATACGCGCGGCATCGTCGGCATGGCGCGCACCAACGATCCGAATTCGGCCAACAGCCAGTTTTTCATCATGTTTGCCGACGGCGCCTTCCTCAACGGCAAATATACCGTGGTCGGCGAGGTGGTGCGCGGCATGGATGTCGTCGACAAGCTCAAACGCGGCGAGCCGCCAGCCAACCCGGACAAGATCGTCCACGCGCAAGTCGGCGCCGACGTGAAGTGACGTTTTAAGCGTTATTCGACGGCGACAACGCTATCCAGTTCAGAAGTTCTGGATTGCTTCGTGATATCTGCCGCCGCAGAGTTGGCTACCGCGCCCGCTCCAACACGGCGTGCTGTGCAATTCTGACCCGGCTTGAGCCAGTAGAAAAGACAATCGGGCTTAAACACAGTCCTAAAGAAGATTACTGCCGCGGTGGCCCAAACTCGGGCAGCCTAGACTGTTTTGCGGGATACACTTGATGGGGGCTAGTGAACGGTTTGCCGTAGGCGTCTCCTACATGCGCGAAACAACCGGTTGCCTTCTATGGCATCTAATCTGCCAAGAAGAGTCGGCAAGCCCGATGATGATTTTTGATGCGCCTGGTCGTCTTCGGTCGCGTTTAATTTCGCCCCAACGAGCGCCGGCTCGATGTGCGACACGCCACAAGCTGAGCATTCAAACGTATAAAGGTCGGGCAGGTCACCAAAACGCGATGTCATTCGAGCGAGTCGCATGATTTGAGCGCAGCTCGCACAATACGGCACCTTTGGTGGGCATTGATTAGAGCGTTCGTACTGCATGGACAAAACGGTCCTTAAGCCGAAATGTCCCCGACACCCTATCCCGTGTCTTTTGTGTACTAAGTCGCGTCGCTGAAAACTTGCGATTGTTGGACAAACATTTGTCGCGATGTGCCATTTGTCCGATGGCAACCGGCGCATTGAAAAAAGGGGCCCAGCGAGCTTCAGGACAAAAACTGATTTCCGCTTTGGGTCAGACTCGGACTTTGGACAATGTCCGTGTCAGGTCCGTTAGGTTGCTGATAGCGGCCTCAAAGCGGACATTCAGATATGTCCGTTTGGGCCAAAAAGAGACGGGCCATCACCATGATACGTGCACGGTTTATTTGGATTACTTGATTCATATCAAAGTCCGTTTGAAGCGGGCGTAGATAATAAGCTCGTCCAAAAGTATGAGGGAGGCAATAATGAAGCGATTGGCTTGCGCAATTGGCCTAGCGATTGTTAGCTTCTGCGTAGCACCTCCGGCACTCGCCGATTTTGCGGTGATCCAATTTCGCAGCGGTTATTGCCGAATTTGGACCGATGCTGCATACGGCCCGCAGGATGGGCAGTTCGTGTTGTTCCGAATCCATCGCCAACAGTTCGATCGCTTCCATACTCGGGAGCAGGCTGATGCTGCCTTGCATTGGGCTGTCCAGCGACAGGTCTGCCGTCACTAATGACGCGCGCGATCGGCGTATGAGATGAAGATCCAAACGGTCGAAGGTGCAGCAGGCGTCAAGTTGCATGTTCGCGAGTACGGAAATCCGACCGGCGTTCCGATCCTGCTCATCCATGGTTGGTCACAAAGCTATCTCTGCTGGTCGAAGCAATACGAAAGCGGACTTACAGACTATGCACGTATCGTCGCTCTCGATCTTCGCGGTCACGGCATGTCCGATGCGCCGGCCGAGGTCGATCAATACACGGATGGCGACAAATGGGCCGATGACATAGCAGCCGTCATCGATCAGCTTGCGCTTGACCGGCCTATATTGGTCGGCTGGTCATACGCCGGCTACATCATTTGCGACTATGTACGTCGAAAGGGCCAGGGCAGGATTGCGGGAATCAATTTTGTGGCGGCCGCAGTCGTGCTTGGGCAGAAAGCCTTCAGTTCACTTGTCGGGCCTGGTTTTCTGGAGAACGCACCGGATGCCTGTCAGAATGACCTTTCAACTAGCATTGCAGCAATCCGCAGATTTTTGCGCGCGTGCATCGTCAAGCCAGTCTCGCAAGACGATTTCGAGGTGGTGTTGGCCTTCAATATGGTCGTGAAACCGAGTGTACGCGCTGCTTTGGTGCAACGTGAACTGGACTTCGGCTCACTTCTCGACGGGATCACGGTGCCAGTCCTTATTACCCATGGCCGTGCGGACACCGTGGTGCTGCCAGCCATGGCTGAATACATACTCAACCACTGCAAAACCGCGGACGTCTCGTGGTACGACGGCGTCGGTCATGCTCCCTTTCTTGAAGAACCGCTGCGCTTTAACACTGAGCTGAAACAGTTCACCGCGCGCGCACAATAGTAAGCCTTCTTAGCGTAGTCGCAGGAATGCGCGCATGTCTGCAATGAGCACTAACGGACATTCCGCGATTTCTGCGTCACGTCCGCTTTTCCCCCGATAGCGCCACATCGCGAACATCACACCACGGCGCTTCGACCGCCGTGAGATTGATTGAAGGCCGCCGACCCGGTGGCCTTTTTCTTGCCAGCAGTAGGGGATGCCTTCGCCGTGTGGCTAGCGGCGAATGAAAGCCGCAAAAAATTCTTTCCCGCCAAAGTCGACTGATAGAGTTTTTATTCGCTGCTGTTCGTGCCCATCAAACAAAACTCTCTTATTTTTTTGTTTGCATTGACTTTGCACCATTTGATGGCGAGATCGATAGTCTGGCCATTATCGATCGGATCGGGCCAAAAAAGCTTAAGCGCCACGGATGCATGAAGAAAAGCATCTTCGTGGACTCCCGGCAAAAAAGCGAGGAGTCATCGATGACACACAAACTGAATAGTCCGCATGAGTGGCTGCTCGAAAAGGCGCAGCACTGGAACACGGACACGCTTTACAAAGCGCTTAGTGGTCTAGCTTACCGGCTGGACGGCCAGTCGATTCGCAACTTGTTCTACTCCGAAATGGACAGTGACGGCTATTTTGACAAGAAACCAAATGCGGACGAGTTCGACGCGGAATCTTGGGGGAGTCACCGATGGCATACATGACGCGTAAGTGACGGCTCTCGGCGCGCCAGACACGCATGGTGCTTTCAGTCTCAGTGGATGTCCTTTACGGAATATCTGGATTCTGCGTCGGCGTATTGGTGGGCATGACCGGCGTTGGTGGCGGGTCGTTGATGACGCCGCTGCTCATTTTGCTATTTGGAGTTCATCCAAGTACAGCGGTCGGCACCGATCTGCTATTTGCCGCTTCGACCAAAGCGACCGGCACAATCGTCCACGCCGCTGCGCGAACGGTCGATTGGATGCTAGTCTCCCTACTCGCGATCGGCAGCGTGCCGGCGACCATCGCAACCCTCCTCCTACTCTCCAGGTTCGATCTGAAAGGCGCTGTGGCGCAACATGTCATCACGGTCACGCTCGGAGGCGTCCTTCTTGTCACCGCGCTGTTTCTAATTACAGGAAGAAGCCTTCGCACACGCTATGCTGATCGGCTGAACAGGCTCGATCCTGACACCGCCCGTCTTTTCACCGTCGCTCTCGGGCTGACAATGGGTGTCCTGGTCACCATCACTTCTGTTGGGGCTGGTGCGATTGGCGTAACGGTTCTGCTGCTGCTTCACCCGAAAATGCCCGTCGGTCGTATCGTGGGATCGGACATTGCTCACGGGGTGCCGTTAACACTCCTGGCCGGTGCTGGTCATTGGTATCTTGATTCTGTCGACCGGAGCCTCCTCGGAAACCTATTGATCGGCTCATTGCCCGGTATCGTTTTCGGCAGTTATCTCGCAACTCGCGCTCGCGACACCGTGGTTCGGATGACACTCGCCGGCGTCCTTGTCATTGTCGGCGTCAGGTTGCTGCGCTAACCAAAGTCCGCTTCGGGTCAGAAGCGGACGAAATTCGATGGCCACGTCAAGTCCGCTTTCCCCCTGATAGCGGACTCGCGCCAGACAAATTAGATTGCCAGAGCGACGGCAAATACGCTGGACGGTATGTATGAATGGGCAAATTTGTTGGTATGTCGAGCTAGTAATCAAGCCAGGCAGTTCACGCTTACGAACGGTACGCAGATTCGACCGCAGCGCTTACTCACCTGGGCATATTCGCGAAGAAATTTGCGGAGCCATTTCAAGGTATGGTGGAGCGCAAATGCTCTTTTGTGTTCGGCTATCCGACCGCCGAGCTGAAGGAAGCGCTGGACGGGTAGGGAGCAATTTATTTCAAGTCGTTCGGTGATTTCGCGTATTGGGAGTAGAGCCCGGAAGACTGCTGCTTTTCCTCCATTCCGACCTCGCGGCTCCTGCTACCGGACTACCCCACATCAGGAAGCTGGCAATGCTTGCCCGGTGCATTACGTTCGTTAGGCTCGTCGAAGGACTCCACAGGGAGGCACACGTGAAAACCTGTCCAGACTGCAACGGCGATGGCGTCATTGAAAAGGGCACCGACGATGAGCAGCAATGCCCAACGTGCGGCGGCAGTGGTTTCGTGCCTGATGACGATGACGAAGTCACGCGCACTGCCAGCTGGTGACCCGATCCGGCGAAGCGGACGGCCGATGTCCGCTTTGGTCAGGAACAGACATCCTCGACACAAGCGCCGACGTCCGCCCTCGCTATAACGGCAGATGTCCACCACATGCGGGAGGCCGCCATGCGATTAGCAGTCTACCTTACAATTTGTTTGATGCCGATGTTGGCGAACGCCGCTCAAAAGGACGCCCAAGCTCCGTCGGACCCTCAGGCGTACTGTGTGAATCGTAACGCCGAGTTTTATCCGTATAGGGGCGAGCCCTGCAAAAGCTGCTATCAACTCGGATCGGGCAATTGTCGAAAAACTGACGGGCGCATGGTTGCCGTGCCAAGGGAGCAGTGCATTGCAATGGCCGGCACAATGGAATTACCGTTTGAAGGCGGAAGACGTCCTCAACCCCCAAAATCCATGAAGTGACCTAATGTGGCTCGCTGGCCAGCGATGCCGCTGTTTGATCAGATAATTAGGCCTCTCGACCAACCCACGATCGGCGGAAATGTGATCAGGCTGACGATTTCCTATGTGTTTTTACTGTTCTCTGGTCTAGTGCCTAGATCGGCCAGCCTGGCGACCTTGACGATATCTACACGACGCGCGCGGTTGTTACCGGGAAAAGCCCCCATCAAAGCGAACATCAGCAGTGCTATCGCCCCCGCGCACACCTCATGCGTTCGGATCATTGGCGTTAGGATAGAATAACTGTTGACCGTCAATCTTGTAGTTGGCGATTGTTTTCTGGCCGTCCGGCGAGACCAGCCAATCAATGAATTGTTGGCCGAGTTCCTTTTTCACGTCCGGGTGCTTGGCCGGATTCACCAGCATAACGCCGTACTGATTAAACATCCTCTTGTCGCCCTCAACCAAAATCTGCAAGTCACCTTTGTTCTTGAAATGAATCCACGTGCCACGATCCGATAACACATAACAATTACTGGCGTTGGCAAAATTGAGCGCGGCTCCCATACCCTGACCAATCGACTTGTACCAACGGCCCCTGTCTTTCTCGATATCGGTGTCAGCAGCCTTCCAGAGGCTTAGCTCAGCGATATGTGTTCCGGAATGATCGCCGCGCGAGACAAAACAAGCCTGTTTTTCCTTGATGATCTGAAAGGCTTTAGCAACATCCTTCATACCTTTGATGCCGGCCGGATCCTCTTTCGCACCAATCAGCACAAAGTCGTTGTACATCACCGGAAAGCGTTTCACGCCCTCGCCCTCGGCAAGGAATTTTTCTTCCGCTGATTTGGCGTGCACGAACACCACATCGGCATCGCCGCGCCGCGCCGTATCGAGAGCTTGGCCGGTGCCTTGCGCCAAGACTTTCACGGTAATCCCGGTCTTTTGTTTGAAGATCGGCAGTAGGTACTCGTACAGACCGGAGTCCTGCGTCGATGTAGTCGATGCCACCACGATAGATTTGTCCTGCGCATAGGTGCGCGGAGCAATGACGAGGAAGCCCAGTGCGATGGTGGCGATCAGAGCACGACGATAAAACATGTGTCCTCCAAATAATTTTTTGGCGGCATTTCCTGCTGATTTGATGGTTACTCGCTGCGATGTCCACCGTACCTCTGAAAGCAGACATGGGGCGCTGACGTGTGGGGCGCAGACGTGGGGCTGGCGCGATTTATCAATATACCTCTGAGCCCGAATTGCGCTCAAGATCGGTCCTCAAGCCTGCACTTTCCGCCGCGACAGATAAGGCGAGATCCGCTCGAGCACCTGTGCGGGTGCAATCCGCGCCATGCCGCCGGGGGCAGGTCCGCCCTCCGCAACGATGGCATGGATAAATTTCGAATAGGTCAGAACCGGCGTCGAGCCAAACAGGCCGAACGCTTGCGTCGCTCCGGCGGCGGCGAGATTGAGCGGCCCCGAGCTCGGACCGACGAACAGATCGGCGAGGCGCAACAGCGCCGCCGCCTCGATCAAAGGCAAATCGCAGGCGTTGACGATCCGCACCCCGCGGGTCGAGACCGTGAAATTCTGCGCCCGCGCGGCATTGGCCGGACCGCCGATCAAGAAGATGGTGCCCGGCGTGTTCAGGCCGGCGAGAAATTCGCGCCAAGCGGCATCCGGCCAGTCCTTGTCGGGATGCGAGGCGCCGATGCCGAGCACAATCCAGGGCCGGGTGCAGCCCGCGAATTTGTCACCGACCGTAATCAATACCGCCGGTGGTAAATGCAAATCCGGCTCGGTAGAGGGCAACGGCACCTTCATTTCGACCATCAAGGCGCGCAGCCAATCAATCGGATGATCGTGAAAATGCTCCTGGCCGATGCCGCGATTGGTGATGAACAAGCTTTGCCGCCCAAGTCCCAACCCGATGCGCTCGGGGATGCCGGCGAGCGCCGCGGCAAGCGCCGGCCGGATGGTACGGTCGAGGATCCAGAGCGAGCGCAAGCGCTGCCGGCGCAACAGCGCGACGAGCCGGATCAGATTGATGCCGCGCTGCAATTCCGACCCGAAATGCTGAAAATAAAGCGTCGCCGCGACGGTTGGCTCGCCTTGGAGCAATTCGCTCGCGCCGCTTGTCGGCGGTACGAAGAATGTCACCTGGCCGCCGGGCGCGGCGGCCGCGATGGCCCGGATGAACGGCAGGTGCCAGATGACGTCGCCAATTCCCGGCTTGACCTGGATGACTGCGCTCGGCGTCACATTGATTGCCGTTCAAAGGGTTGCGATATGGCCTTTGTAATGCACCTCAATAATTGAGGGAAACCGGTTAAAGCATGATCCCGAAAAGTGGAAACCGGTTTTCGGAAAAGATCATGCTCAAACAATAGCCGGACCGAGCTATACGATCGTTTTTGCCATGCGCACCGATTTGTTCGACTTCGCCTTGCCGGAAGACCGCATCGCCTTGCGTCCGGTGGCCCCGCGCGATTCCTCCCGGCTTCTGGTCGTTCGCTCGCAAGCAAACGAGCTTGAGGATCGCGCCATGCGCGATCTGCCGGCGCTGTTACGCGCGGGTGATGTCCTGGTCGTCAACGACACCAAGGTCGTGCCCGTTCACTTGCATGGACGGCGCATCGGCCGGGGTGACCGCGAGCCGGCGATTACGGCAACGCTGATCAAGCGGCTCGATGGCTCGCGATGGGTTGCGCTGGTCAAGCCGGGCAAGCGGCTCGCGCCGGGAGATGTGGTGCGCTTCGGCGCCGAAGGCCGCGTCTGCTTTCTCGAACAGCTCGACGCGACCGTCGAGCAGAAAGGCGAGGCGGGTGAAGCCACGCTCACCTTCGCCTTTACCGATGCCGTTCTCGACCAAGCGCTGGCGGAGCGCGGCGACATGCCGTTGCCGCCTTACATCGCCAGCCGGCGCGAGGTCGACGAGCGCGACCGCAGCGATTACCAGACGATTTTCGCGCACACCGAAGGTTCGGTCGCCGCGCCGACGGCTGGACTGCATTTTACGGAGACGCTGACCGAAGCGTTGCGCGGTGCCGGGATTAGTCTTCATCGCGTCACGCTCCATGTCGGGCCCGGCACCTTCCTGCCGGTTAAAGCGGAGGATACTGCCGGTCACAAAATGCATCCCGAGTGGGGCAGCGTGAGCGCTGAAACTGCGTCAGCCTTGAATGCCGCGCGTCGCGCCGGTGGCCGCATCGTCGCCGTCGGCTCGACCGCGCTCCGGCTTCTCGAGAGCGGCGCCGACGCCGACGGCATGCTCGCGCCATTTTCCGGCGAGACGGCCTTGTTCATTACGCCCGGTTATCGCTTCCGCGCCGTCGACGCGATGCTGACGAATTTTCATCTGCCGCGTTCGACCTTGTTCATGCTGGTCTGCGCCTTCTGCGGCCTCGACGTCATGCGCCGCGCTTACAGTCACGCCATCGCGAGTAACTACCGCTTCTATTCCTATGGCGACGCTTGCCTGCTGTTCCGCGCTACGTGATAGCTTGACCGCTGAGTGCCAATTGCGCGCGACCCTCACCTCGATCCTTCCCCTTTTAGGGGGAGGAAGAAACGCCGAGACAAAATGTGTTACCTGCGCCGCTCACGCTTCTCTCCCCCTGAAAAGGGGGAGAGGTAGAGTGAGGCTGCAGCTTAAACGCAACTGATGAATTCCGATTGTAATGCCTGAGGCATTTTCGTTTCGGCTGATGGCGACCGACGGCGCCGCGCGCGCCGGCGAAATCACAACATCGCATGGCGTTGTGCGCACGCCGGCTTTCATGCCGGTCGGCACGCAAGGCGCGATCAAGGGTGTGCACCACGATGACGTGCGTGCCGCCGGCGCCGACATCATGCTGGCAAACACCTATCATCTGATGCTGCGGCCTTCGGCGGAACGCGTCGCCGCGCTCGGGGGCTTGCATCAATTCATGCACTGGCCGCTGCCGATCCTTACCGATTCCGGCGGCTATCAGGTTATGTCGCTCGCGCCGTTGCGCAAGGTGAGCGAGGCGGGCGTCACATTCCGCTCGCATGTCGATGGCGCGATGATCGAGTTGACGCCGGAGCGCGCGGTCGAGGTGCAGATCCTGCTCGGCGCCGATATCGCGATGCAGCTTGACGAATGCGTGCGGCTTCCTGCCGAGCACGCCGAAATCGATCGCGCAATGCAATTGTCGCTGCGTTGGGCCGAGCGCTGCAAGCGCGCCTTCGAAAATGCGCCGCCCGCGCGGGCGCTGTTCGGGATCGTGCAGGGCGGCGACCATGAAGGCTTGCGCGAGGCGAGCGTGCGGCGCCTAGTCGAGCTCGATTTTCACGGCTACGCGATCGGCGGGCTGGCGGTAGGCGAGAGCGAAGAGGTGATGTTGCGCATGGTGGCGGCGACTGCGCCGGCCTTGCCGGCCGCGCGGCCGCGCTACCTGATGGGCGTCGGCACGCCGTCCGATATTCTC
>JBASAH010000047.1:0-2094 GCA_049650505.1 Xanthobacteraceae bacterium | reverse complement strand
GCTCGAAGCCGACGTGATTGTCGATCCGCTGGCGGTGATCGGGCCGCGCGCCGAGATTGGCTCGGGTACGCTGATCGGCCCTGGCGCCGTGATCGGGTCCGATGTTCGCATCGGGCGGCAATGCGCGATCGGCGCGCATGCTTCAATCATGCATGCCTTGATCGGCGACCGTGTCATCATTCATCCCGGTGTTCGGATCGGTCAGGATGGATTCGGCTTTTTGCCGTCGCGACAAGGTCATCAAAAGATTCCGCAGACGCGCCGCGTCATCATTCAGGACGACGTCGAGATCGGCGCCAATACTACAATCGACCGCGGCGCCACACGCGATACCGTCATTGGCGAAGGCACCAAGATCGACAATCTCGTACAAATCGGACACAACGTTTCAATCGGCAGGCATTGCCTGATCGTGTCACAAGTTGGCATATCAGGCAGCGTAACGGTGGGCGACTACGCCATGTTGGGCGGCCAAGCGGGGGTGGCAGATCACATCGCAATCGGCGAAGGCGCGATGGTTGGCGCGCGTGCCGGCGTGATGACGAATATTCCGACTGGCGGCCGCTGGGCGGGATTTCCGGCCGAGCCGGCAATCGAGTGGAAGCGCGGCGTTGCAACCGTTCGCCGTCTGGTCCGCCGCGGCCGCAAAACCGAGGAGACGGAGGAATGAGCGGCGAGACGCTCGAGATCGCCGACATCCGTGAGATCCTGCGGCTCCTGCCGCATCGCTATCCATTTCTGATGATCGATCGCATTATCGATATCCGCGGCGAAGAGCATGGCGTTGGCATTAAAAACGTCACTTTCAACGAACCGCATTTCCTTGGTCATTTTCCCGACAACCCGGTGATGCCTGGCGTGCTTCTTATCGAAGGCATGGCGCAGACCGCTGGCGTTTTGTGCTTGCGTCAGATGGCCGCCGCGGCGCGAAAAAGCGCGGAGTTATATTTTCTGACCATAGACAAGGCCAAGTTCCGCAAGCCGGCGGTACCCGGCGACACGATCGCCTATCACGTCGACAAGCTCGCGCACCGCCGCAACATGTGGTGGTACCGCGCCGAAGCCAAAGTCGCCGACGTGCTGATCGCCGAAGCCGAAGTCGGCGCCGTCATCACCGAGGCCTGAATGGCGATCGACCCGACCGCGCGGGTGGCCGACGGCGCCCGCATTGCTGACTCGGTCGAGATCGGACCCTATTGTCTGGTCGGTCCACAGGCTGAGCTTGGACGCGGCGTGCGGCTGATCTCACACGTCAACGTCACCGGCGCGACCACGATCGGCGAGGATACGATCGTTTACCCGTTCTCTTCGCTGGGAACGCCACCGCAATCGGTCCATTATCGCGGCAGCGCGACTAAGCTCGTGATCGGGGCGCGCTGCGAGTTGCGCGAGAGCGTGACCATGAATACCGGCACCGAAGATGGCGGTGGTATCACACGCGTTGGCGATCGCTGCTCGTTCATGGTCGGATGCCATGTCGGTCACGATTGCGCGGTCGGCAACGAGGTCACGTTCGCCAATAATGTGGTGCTCGGCGGTCACGTCAGCGTCGGCGACTTCACGTTCCTCGGCGGCCATGTCGCCATTCACCAATTCGTGCGGATCGGCGAGGGCGTGATGATGGCCGGAATGTCGGCGGCGCGCGACGACATTATTCCGTTCGGCTTTGCGCTTGGCCAAACCGGAGCGTTGGTCGGGCTCAACATCGTCGGATTGCGCCGGCGCGGCGCCAGCCGGACCGAGATGCATCGTCTGCGCCGCGCATATCGCAGCTTGTTTTTCGTCGAAGGACGCCTGTCCGACCGTGTCGCGGCGCTGGCGCACGACTTTGCCGACGATCCGCTGGTCGGCAAAATCGTTGCCTTCATTCGCGCCGGCAGCAAGCGTCCGCTGATGCGGCCGCGCGCGCGGCGCAATGCGGATGCAGCCGCGGGCACAGAACCTGACGAGGCGAATTGATGAACCGAGCCGACGAAGCGCATCATGGCTGACGCCGGAGGCGGTGCGCCGCTTGCGATCATTTGCGGCGGCGGCAGCTTTCCGGGTGCGGTCGCCGATGCAGTCGCGGCGCGCGGCCGGCGTCCCGTCATGTTC
>JBASAH010000046.1:0-10732 GCA_049650505.1 Xanthobacteraceae bacterium | reverse complement strand
TGGCCCGTGTCTCTCGTTCAGAGGCTGCCAGTAGCTTGTCGAGGCGTTCGAGGCCGCCCTCAGTGCGCGTCCATTCTAGTTCAAATTGCGCGATCTGGATTTCGAGCAAGCGCGACCGGCAGGCATGCCTGCAATATGCAATCAAGATCGGATGCGCAGCCCGCGTCAGCCAATTTCCCGGCAATGATCCGACCACGTCGCGCCATACCTGTGCCTGCGCATCCGTCAGCTCTGCGGGCGGTGTCTGTCGCGACGTATCGACGATGAGCGTCGACGTTTCTGTCAAGGATCTGCGGCCGCGTTGCCTCATGCCTCATTATATAAAAATTGTGGACGTTTAGCACAACAACGTTGTGAGCCGGTGGAGCGCGACGAGCCCTGCGCGCTCAAGCTCCGGCCCGAGGTATCCCCCCGCAAGGACGAACGCGATTGGAACGCCCCGCATCCGACACCATGTGAACACCGCTACTTCACGGTCGCAGAGAATCTTTTCCGTAACGCCCTGCATTCCGCCGATTGAGCAGCCTCCGAACGGATCCATCCCCGCGTTGTATAGGCAAATGTCAAACCTTGGCGCTTCACGCTCGAGCCATGTGAGCTTTTGCTCGATCGTCGCCAGATAGCGTGAGGCGTCGTGAACTATTTCAAGTTGGTTATTCCCCGTCGGCTTGTACTGGTCGAAGGCATCAACGGAGACATCCATCTGCCAAATCCGCTGGTCGCCGCGGATGAGCTCATGCGTGCCACCCCCGCAATGCGCGTCTAGATCAAGGATGAGCACCGTGCGGGCGCCTGCGTCGAGTGCCGCACGGGCGGCAAGGACAAGACCATTGAACGTGCAGAATCCCTTTCCGCGGGCGCGCCGCGCGTGGTGAAGCCCACTTGAGAGTGACCCAGAAACGTTGCGGGTGCGGAGAGCATCAATGGCGGCAGCTATGACCCCTCCGTTCGAGGCGCATACCATTTCCCAGAGCGCCGGGTCCCAAGGGAAGTCCTGGGACTCGGCGAGTTCACGCGGCTTGCCGCTGCGCACCGCGTCCACGTATTGTAGATCGTGCACGCGGCTGAGTGCAGCGGCGGTCGTCGGGTCGGGTGCAACGAGCTCAATACTACTGATGGGCTCGCGCGCGAGTGACTCGGCAATCCACCGCGACTTCCGCGTCGTTTCAAAGGAGTGAGCGGAGATAGTGTAACTCGGGCTGTAAAAGATCATCATGCGCAACTCTTTAAACGCTATCAGACAAGACGACTGCTTGGAATCAAGATAGACCGCTCGCATTTAACAATGATACTGGGCTTAGAAATTGACCGCACTTTAGAACGTCCACTTGGCCAGTCGGCAGCCGAAGACATCATGGTCATGGCTGAGCAGGCTGCGAATGGCAATCCAGCAGACATTGATGCCATTCTTATTTGCTGTGATGAACTAGAGTGGCGCAACGAACGAAACACTCGCGCTTACGTAGAAATCCGGCAGCTAATGTCTGAAATTCATGTCGGAGAAGTTCAAGAGCGATGGCACGAACACCGAGTTGGTGCTGGGCCGTGGCGACTTCATCCGATCGATTGGTATCATGCCGTTCACGCCGCTGCGCATTGCTTATCCGCGGCTACACGCCGAAGCCCGGGTTGTTCTCATCACCTGTATATCGTCCTACTTGGCGGATTTGGTCCAAAGGAAGACGAATTCGGCTTGTATGCGGCGAGACCAGTAAAAAACCTGAAAATCGGCTGGTGCAGCACCTCAACGGCTATAAGGCGAGCCGTATAGTTAAAAAGCGAGGGATCTGTTTACTCCCCAGTCTCTACGCGCATTTGAACCCGCTTCGCCGGGCAAACGCGCAGGAATTAGAACCAAAATTAAAGGAGAAATTTATTGACGCCGGCGTTCCAGATCAGCTCGTCCAAGGCGGTCATTGACGGCAGTGCCGTCAGCGCTCACGCCGTTAGCGCTCACGCTTCGCCCGGTCCATATGATTGCCGCAGTACTGGGCGTAGTTATTATCATTGGTCCAGCCGCCGAACTTCGACTTAAATCGCTACGCAGATTGAAAACTCTCGGTGGTTTCGAGCCCCCGCAACCAACTTCAAAGGGTCCCTTTCGGGACCCTTTTCGATTTTGGATGCTGGCCCTCAGTGGCTTTTCGCGCGGAAAACGGGGGGCTGTTGTCACCATTGAAGTGACTTCGTCCCTATGGCTTGCTTACCTATCAGCTCCGCCTCGCCGGCGGCCTCGAACTACCGCACGAAATCGTCACGGAACGCATATCCGATGGCGGGCTTATGATGATCGCCGACGAGGAACGGCTCGTTCCGACCAATCCTGAACATTTGCGTCGCGCGCTACGATCGTTGCCGCGTACATGCATACAGAAAATTTTGACTAATTCATGCCTTAAGCTGAACTCTATTACGCAGTCGGGATGTTGGAATATTCCCATGTCGGATCGGAGAAATCGCACTCTGGATATAGCGCAGAAATCTTCGCGATTATCTCTGAGCGCGGCCCGATAGGTGATGGATTAAAATCGCGTGGAATGTCTTTGCTGGACTTAATTTCAGGCGGCAGATTCATCACAAATAGGTCCCAGCTCATGAATGCTCCTGGTTATCTGCCGAGCGAAACGCCGATTTTTCAACTGTGGCAATAGCCTAAAATGTTACTTACATTTGTCCCGAAAGGGAAAACCCATGCCCGAAGACCAAACAGAAGAGCGGCCATGCCTGCATTGCATGATGGTCGAGCTCATCGACGATTTTTTCGCCGAATATCCGGCGGCCGGCGGGGAGCCAGATGCCATCGACACCGATGAAGTGCTTACCGCGATCGCCAAGACGGTGGCGGAATTGACGAGCTCACAGGACGGGACGATCCGTCAACAAATGATCGAGCAATTGATGCGCGACATTATGGATTATGACGCCGAGTTTCGCCGCGAAGATGCGACCGGTTCGGTCGCGCGTCATTGATGACGGTCCCCACGTCAACCGCGGGGGCGATCGGGCTTTCTCGATGGAGGCATCGTGAAGTTCGAGGGGTCAGGAGAGTTCCGGCTTTTTCCAACCATCACCAAGCAAATGCGTGACGAATGCGGGCGCCGAAATATGGCTGACGCCGGTATCGCGCCAAATCACAAATAGATCCTTCTCCAAGGCGGGCCGTTGGATCGGAATGGCGCGCAGACTGCCGTTGCGAACTTCTTCGGCGACGGCGGATTTCAACACCAGCGACACTCCCAGACCCGCCTTCACTGCTTCCTTGACGGCTTCGGTGCTGCCGAACTGCAGCGCGATCCGCGGCGGCTGTACGCCATCGGCGAAATAGGACTCAAGCAAACGGCCGGTGCCGGTCCCAGGCTCGCCGCCGAGCAGATCAAGTTCTGCCAGTTTCCGCTTGCTAACCTGCCGATCTGCAGCAAGCGGATGGTCCGGCGGAACGATCAGAACGATCGGTTCGCTCCGCCATCGCTTCCACAGAAAACCGGGGCGGCGGTCCCACCATTCCATGATCGCGACGTCCAGTTCGGCGTCGTCAAGCTTCTGAGCGATTACCGGATTGCGGTCGATCACGAGGTCGAAGAGTTCGGGGTCATGGTCGCGCAGAAATCGCCGCACAAAGGGCTGCAGGATATAGATTCCGACATTTCGAGCTCGCGCCAACGCGTGTCTGGCCTGTCCGCACGGCCGTCAGGGCGCGTTCGCTAATGCGGATGAGGCTAGTAGCGTAGGGCATGAAGGCAAAAGCGGCCGGCGTCGGTTCGCAGCCCGAGCGCGAGCGACGCACCAGAACCACGCCGAGCTCTTCCTCGAGCTTGCGTATCTGTTGCGACACGGTCGGCTGCGCCAGATGCAACTGATCGGCAGCGGCCTGAAAACTCTTGGTTTCGACGAGGGCGAGAAAGGTCTTCGCCCAGGCGAGGTTCAGCATGCCGCTTTCCTCGCTGGCGTAATGTCATTGACGGCATCGACCGGTCTTTTACCGCACAGAACCTGCCGAACGTTTTCCGCCGCCCGCAGCTCGATGGCAAGCCGGACTTTTTGCACCGCAGAGCCGATATGGGCCGTAAATAGCGTATTGGCATGCGACCGCAGCTCCGCTGCGATCTCGACGGGACGGTCCGAGCGGGCCCAGTCCTCCAGTTCGAAGACATCCGCGGCATATCCGGCAAGCCGCCCAGCTTGCAGCGCCTCGAGAACCGCCGCTTCGTCGACCACGGAGCCGCGGCATGGATTGATCAAGAAACTGCCCGGCTTCATCAGCGCCAGCCGCGCCGAATTGATCGTGTGCAGTGTCATCGCCGTAAGCGGAAAGGCAAGCACGATGATGTCGGCCTCACTGAGGAGCGGCGTTGCCGGCCATTTATTGCCTCTTGTAATTTTTAGGCTTTAAGAATTGCGATACGCAATGGGAGCTAACGCCCCTCTGTGACGGCAGTCTATAGTATTTAAGACAGTTTGGTGACTGTGGAAAACGCGGATTTATTCCCTGGGAGAAGCCCATGTTTGAGCTCAACCAGGCCCAAAACAAGGGGTTCTAAAGCGCGTCCCTCAACAATCAGGGCGGCAACGGCGCCGCACTCTCAACGATGGCGCGAAAGTCGCTGCCATGCGGCAGCAATCCAAACGTGCCGCCAGGCTCGTCGCCGAGCCGTGACGCGCAAAAGGCATCGGCGACAGCCGCCGGCGCATGCTGCAGAAGTAACGCGCCCTGCATAGCCAGGACAAGATCGCGAACGATTGTCCGTGCTTGCGACTCGTCGTGCCGATCGCGCTGGGCCAGTTCACGATCAAGCCGGCCGGCGACGCTTTGCAGCCGCTTATCGCCGCGTGCGGTTTCGCCAATCTCGCGCAATAGCAGCTCACCCGCGTGCGGGGTACGTTCGAGCGCACGCAGCACGTCGAGGCACATTATGTTTCCCGAGCCTTCCCAAATGGAATTTACCGGCAGTTCGCGATAGATGCGGGGCATCACGCATTCTTCGACATAGCCGTTGCCGCCGAGCACTTCCATTGCCTCGGCCGCCAAGAGCGGCGCGCGCTTGCAGATCCAGAACTTGGCCGCCGGCGTCATGACGCGGCGCCAGACAAGCGCGAGCTCGTCGTCTTCGTCGTAAGCACGCGCCAAGCGCATCGTCAGCACAGTGGCGGCTTCCGATTCAAGCGCGAGATCGGCCAGCACATTGGTCATCAAGACCTGATCGATGAGCTTCTTCTGGAAGGCGACCCGATGGGCGGCATGATGGATCGCCTGCGTTACGGCTTGCCGCATGAGGCCCGCCGAGCCGATGGCGCAATCGAGCCGCGCATAATTGCTCATCTCGATGATGGTCGGGATACCGCGGCCTTCTTCGCCGATTAGTTCGCCCTCGGCCCCGGCGAACTCCACTTCGCTCGATGCATTGGAGCGGTTGCCGAGCTTGTTCTTCAATCGCACAATGTGGATCGCATTTCGTTCGCCGTCGCGCGTCCAGCGCGGCACCAGAAAACAGCTCAGCCCGCCTGGCGACTGCGCCAGGACCAAAAAAGCGTCGCACATGGGCGCCGACATGAACCATTTTTGCCCGCTCAAACGAAATAGCCGGTGCGGCCCGTCGTTTGTGCCCAATTCCGCCTGCGTGGTGTTGGTGCGCAGATCCGATCCGCCCTGATTTTCCGTCATGCCCATGCCAAGAAGGGCGCCGGCTTTTTCATGGGCTGGACGGAAACGCTGGTCGTAGTGCCGCGCGAAGATCCGCGGCAGCCATTCTGCTGCCGCTGCCGGCGCCTGGCGCAAAGCCGGCACAGCGCCATAGGTCATCGCAATCGGGCAGTACACGCCGCTTTCGATCTGCACCAGCATGTAGGTCCCGGCGGCGCGGGCGACATGCGCTCCTGCTCGCGGCTTCGCCCATGGACTGGCATGCAGCCCGGCTTCGACAGCAAGCGACATCAGCGCGTGCCACGCCGGATGAAATTCGACTTGGTCTATCCGATGTCCGTAGCGATCGAACGCGTGCAGCACCGGCGGATTTTCATTGGCCGCGAAGCCGAGCCGGACGGTTTCCGGCTCACCAAGCGTTTTGCCCAGCGCGGTGAGCTCCTCGGCCGCCCAGCCGGCCTTCTCGCGCACAAGCGCCTCACGAAGCACCCGGTCGGTCTGCAAAAGATTGTAGGGTTCGAGCGGCGGAGGCTGGTTGGTGACCTGATACATCGCAGCGCGCGTCTAGCTCGGGTTACTCTAGTACGAGCTTATACGAGCGCCGCCTCGCCCGCACGCGTCGACCAGTGTGACGCACCATGAGGAGAAATCTGGCTGGATCGCGGAGTATCAGGCGGCTTGCTGCGTCAGCCGATCCATTTCGCGCTGCACGAGCTGGCGATACAGCCCTTCGCGCCGCACGAGAACATCCGGCGGCCCGTCCTGCACGACGCGTCCGGCTTGCAGGACGACGATCCGGTCGAAATTGCGAACGGTAGAGAGCCGATGCGCAATGGCAATGACCGTGCGCCGGTTCATCAGGTGGGTAAGCGCTTCGCGGATTGCCTCTTCGGATTCGGTGTCGAGCGCGGAGGTCGCCTCGTCGAGCAGAACCAGCGGGGCATCCTTCAAAAATGCGCGGGCGATGGCGATTCGCTGCCGCTGCCCGCCCGACAATCTTACGCCGCGTTCACCGACGATTGTTCGCATGCCTTGCGGCAGCTGCTCGATGAAGTCGCAACGCGCGGCGAAAGCCGCCTGCATGACTTCATCATCGCTGGCCTCTGGCCGGCCGTAGCGGATGTTCTCCATGACCGAGCGATGGAACATCGAAATGTCCTGCGGCACGATACCGATCGCGGCACGCAAGCTCTCCTGGGTGACGCGCGCGATGTTTTGCCCGTCGAGCAAAATTTGTCCGGCCTGCACGTCGTAGAAACGCTGCAAGAGCGCGAACATAGTCGATTTGCCACCGCCGGAGTGACCGACCAACCCAACGCGTTCGCCGGGCAGGATGCTGAGCGAGAAATCTTGAAATATTCGCTGACCGTCGGGGTACGTGAAATCGGCATGCTCGAATTTGACGCTGGCGCCGCGTCGGACGAGCGGTTCGGCGTGCGGATCGTCGCGCAATTCATGCGGCACCAGAAGCGTAGCGACCGCCTCCGAAAGCCGCGCCACATGCTGCGTGATGTCGACCAGAGCTACGGCGAGGTCGCGCGTCGCATTAAGCACTGAAAGCGCCAGCGTGCAGGCAAGCACGACATCGCCGGTGGTCGCTTCGCCCCGCTCCCACAGCATGATTGCCCAGGCGACCAGTCCTAGCGTTAGTAATATGGTCACGAGCGCGTGAAAAATGCGGAGCTTTTCGAGGTAAAACAGGCTGCGCTGGCGAGCCGTCATCTCGCGGTTGATGGTGGCATCGAAGCGGCGGTGCTCGCGCAGGAAGCCACCAAAGGCGCGCACCAGCGACATATTACTGACGACGTCGATCATCTCGCCGTCGACTGCGGCCGCCTTTCGGGCAAAGTCGTGATGCAGCGGACGCCCCCCGGCAGCCAGCCGGAACATAATCAAGACCATAATGCCGGCAATTGCCGTCAAAGTTGCCGCCATTGGCGCACTGATCGTCAACACCAGGGCGATAGCCGCGACGGTAGCCACGCAGGGCGGCAATACGTTCCACATGAACATGTTTTCGGCGGTGAACATGGCGTTGGAAGTGGCGGTCACGCGGCTCGTCAACATGCCGGGCAGCCGCTCGGAGAAATAGCTCGGCGAGTGGCCCATCAGGTGGCTGAATAGGTCACGGCGTAAATCGCCGGTGACGCCGACGAACGCATAATTCGCGATCCAAGCCGCGATGCGCCACAGCAGATTATCGGCGGCAATGAGCGCGCCGAGCAGGAGAAATGCCCTCCAGGCCGCGGCATTGACGCCGCTTGAAAGGGTGTCGACCAGAAATTTGACGCCGTATTGCGTGCAGACCGAGCAGATTACAGCAGCCAGTACGGCAGCAAGAATGGCGGCATGCGACGCTGGCCGCAAACGGATGTAGCGAAAGATGAACGCGAGAGGGGAAGCGGCATAAACCGTGAGTTCAGCCATGCGCGTCCATTTCCTTCCACCGGCAATGCTGTGGGACCCCCGACCTCCCACCTCCGTTTGAACGGCCCGGAACCTTCCCTGTTCCCGTGGCGCAGCCGCTCCGCAAACACTTTCGGTTTACGTCCTTTACCGCTGCGTGTCGCTGGGTTTGCTCACGCCGTGGCGTGGTGACGTTAATGCTGCGGCGCTTGGAAAAGTTCCAGAGCGTTTAAAAAATTAAGTTCCGTCCACAATTTGAAATTTTTCGCGGTTTCAACGTTGTCGGTAGTCGCCGGGGTGAGGAACTCAATAAGAATCGAGGGACTTTTCGATGCACATCGCACAAGTGGCGCCGTTGACCGAAGCCATCCCGCCGCGACTTTATGGCGGCACCGAACGGGTCGTTTCCTGGCTGACGGAAGAACTGATCGCGCTAGGGCACGAGGTCACGCTCTATGCCAGCGGCGACTCGATGACGTCGGCGCGCCTCGAAGCGGTGTGGCCGCGGGCTTTGCGGCTCGACGGCTCCGTTCGCGACCCGAACGCCCTGCACATGTTGATGCTTGAACGCGTCTACCAGTCCGCCGCCGATTTCGATTTTATTCACTGCCACCTCGACTATTACCCGTTCTCGCTGTTTTCGCGGCAATCAACGCCGTTTGTGACGACGCTACATGGCCGGCTCGATCTGCCGGAGCATCAGCCGGTGTTCGATGAGTTTTCCTCAGTGCCGGTCGTGTCGATTTCAAATTCGCAACGGCGGCCGCTGCCGCAGGCACGGTGGGTGCGCACAGTACATCACGGCCTGCCGGCACAGCTTTTGGTGCCGAAGCCGATCAAGCCGTCCTACTTCGCATTTCTCGGGCGCATCGCGCCGGAAAAGCGCCTCGACCGTGCAATTCGCATTGCAGAGCATTGCGGGGTGCCCCTTAAAATCGCCGCCAAGGTCGACAAGGTCGACCAGGATTATTTTCAGGAGCAGATCAAGCCGATGCTGGCGAGCTCCAATTGCGAATATATCGGCGAGATCGGCGACCGCGAGAAATCGGAATTCTTAAGTGGCGCGATCGTATTGCTGGTTCCGATCGATTGGCCGGAGCCGTTCGGCCTGGTCATGATCGAGGCAATGGCTTGTGGCACGCCGGTTATTGCCTTCAATCGCGGTTCGGCGCCGGAAGTCGTTGACGAAGGGGTGACCGGCTTCATCGTCGAGGACGTCAATGGCGCCATCGGCGCGGTCGACAGGCTCGGGCACTTGTCGCGCGAAAAAGTGCGGCGGCGTTTCGAGGAACGCTTTACCGCGCGGCGCATGGCGCAGGATTATTTGAACGTCTACCGGGGCCTGATGGCTGCCGCGCCGCATCTGCGGCTGGTCACTGACGAAGCGCCGGCGCACTAGCGTCATCCGTAATCGGACGTGCCCTTAGGCCTTGTCCTTGGCGTCGCGGAGCGTCGGTCGCACGCCTCCGTCTGTCTCAGCCGGCCGCGTTTCAGGCATTAGAATCCATACCAGCGTTAACCCGACGAAGGCGATGGCCGCGAGACTGCCAAAGGCGACCGGGCTGCCGAAGCGGTCGGTGAGATAGCCGGCAAGAGTCGCGCTCAGCGACGCGCCGATGCCGGTCGCGGTACCCAAAATACCTTGTCCGAGATTGAAATGACCGGTGCCGCGCGTCAGATCGGCCACGATCAACGGCACCATGACGGCGAACACCGCCGCGGTGACACCGTCGAGGATCTGCACGGCCAGCAATATTGATGGGTTGGAAATAAACGCGAATAACAGCCCGCGGATCGGCAGTGCCGCAAAGCCGATCAGAAGCAGCGGCCGCCGTCCCCAGATGTGCGCGCGCGTTCCGACCCAGGGCGAGAAAGCCGCGACGACGAGCTGTGGCACGACGATGCAAGCGGCGATGATCACGGTCGCCCAGCGGGCCGAACTCATCGTGACCACGCTTCCGACCAACGGCAGCATTGCCGAATTGGCAAGATGAAACAAAAGCAGACAACCAGCAAAGATTAGGAGCGGACGATTGTTCATCAGCGCGCCCGCCCGGGTCGGCGGCTTAGCGCTCACGTGCCGTGGCGGAGCGCCGTGGGCGCGCTCCGGATCGATCTCGTTTTCGGCAATCGCGCGCAGCGCGATTAGCGCCGGTACCAGCAACAAAACGGTGACGATGAAGACCGCGCGCGCGGAAAGCAGATAGCCGCATGCGCCCATCGCAGCCGCAGCGAGGCCGTTACCGATTGAGGCAAAGCGCGCATTGCGGCCGAGCCGTTGGCCGATTGCGGCGTGTCCAACGAGGCCGAGGCTGATTGCGGCCATCGCCGGGCCGAGGACGCAACTCGCCGCGGCATGCAAGACCGATCCTGCCAGCACCGTTGGAAAGATCGGCAGCGCGGCGTAGGTCAGCGCGCTCACGCAAATCGCTGCGATCGCCACGCCGGCGACGAAGCGTTCCGAGCGGGCGGCATCCACCAAGGCGCCACCCGGCATTTGCCCGATCAACGAAACGAACCCCGCCGCCGACAAGACCAGGCCAATATCAACTTGAGTCCAGCGCTGCGTAGTAAGGTAGACCGAGACGAACGGGCCAAACCCGGTCTGCACATCGGCGACGAAGAACACGAACCAGTCGAGACCGCGCAGGCTCCGGCGCGATGGCGCCTCGCCGCCGGACGCTTGCG
>JBASAH010000045.1:0-3176 GCA_049650505.1 Xanthobacteraceae bacterium | reverse complement strand
CCGTCTTCCTCGCCATTGCCGGAGTGCTGGCGATCTCGTTTGTCGCGCTGCTGCTGCTCGAGGAAAAGCCGCTGGCGGATACGCAGTTGTAGCCTGGATGAAGCGGAGCGTAATCCAGGATACGTCCGTGGGCCTGTCTGTCCTTCCCGGATTTACTCTTCTGACGCTTCCCTCTCTGCGCCTTACGGCGTGCATCTCACAGTCGCGACTACATTAATAGAATCTATCGGGCAACAGCAATAATGCTGCGCGGCAACACTTTTGCGAACGAATTCATGTTTCTCGTCATGAATGTCGCGCGCAAAATACAAGCGCATTGCGGCATGCAGCCCGGATGAAGCCAACGGGTCCGGCCCGAAGTGGCCGGCCCGATGACAGGCTCCGCGCAATCCGGGGAACGACACTGCGGGTCGCGCCGGATCCTGGATTTCGCTTTCGTTCCATTTGGCTTACGCTCCGGCGCCGCTCGCCTGTGCTGGGCCTGGAGCGGCGGTTTTGTCCTAGCGTAGCGGCCAAAAGGCCACGGAAATCCTGCTTTCTTGTCCCCTTTACGCCCAGACCGAAGCCGCCGAGAATGGCCGGGCGTGGGAGACAGTAGTGGGTAACGACACGGTTCTGGAGACGGAAGACCTCGCCAAGGACTTTGCCGGCTTTGTCGCGGTGCGCGGGGTCAATCTGCGCGTCGCTCGCGGCAGCATTCACGCTATGATCGGGCCCAACGGCGCCGGTAAGACCACCTGCTTCAACCTGTTGACCAAGTTTCTTACCCCGACACGCGGCCGCATCGTGTTCGACGGGCGCGACATCACCGCGCTCAAGCCGGCGGATGTGGCGCGGCTCGGCATGGTGCGTTCGTTTCAGATCTCGGCGGTATTTCCGCATCTGACCGTGCTCGAGAATGTGCGCATTGCGTTGCAGCGCCACCGCGGCGGCTCATTCGATTTCTGGCGCTCCAAAAGCGCGCTGCACGCGCTCGACGAACGCGCCAGGGCGCTCATCGCCGATGTCGGGCTGTCCTCCTATCCGCACGTGCTGGCGGTCGAACTACCCTATGGCCGCAAGCGGGCGCTCGAGATCGCGACCACGCTGGCGCTCGATCCGCAACTCCTCCTGTTGGACGAGCCGACCGCCGGGATGGGCCATGATGACATTGGTCGCATCAGCGCGCTGATCAAATCCGTGGCGGCGACCCGCACGGTATTGATGGTCGAGCACAATCTCAGCGTGGTCGCCGATTTGTGCGACCGCATCACCGTGCTCACCCGCGGCCAGATTCTGGCGGAAGGCGACTATCAAACAGTATCCGCCGATCCGGCGGTGCGCGAAGCCTATCTGGGAACCGGCCATGCTTGAGAAAATCATGGTTGAGAAAAATCATGCCTGAGAAAAATGCGGGCGCGCCGGCCGCGATGTTGGCGGTGAACGATCTCGAGGCCTGGTATGGCGAGTCGCATATTCTTCATGGCGTTACTTTCAACGTGCGCGCCGGCGAGGTCGTGACGTTGTTGGGGCGCAACGGCGTCGGCAAGACCACGACGTTGAAAGCGATCATGGGCATCGTCGAACAGCGCAAAGGCTCGGTGCGCTTCGAGGGCCGCGAAACGGTCGGCCTGCCCTCGGACGCGATCGCGCGCTGCGGGATTGCCATCTGTCCGGAGGAGCGCGGCATTTTTGCCAGCCTCGACGTCCGCGAAAATCTGTTCCTGCCGCCGCAGGTGCGCCCCGGCGGACTGGACACCGATCGCATCTTCACGCTGTTTCCCAATTTGCGGGAGCGGCTCAAGAGCCAAGGCACCAAACTCTCGGGTGGCGAACAGCAGATGCTGGCGATCGCCCGCATCCTGCGCACCGGCGCCCGGCTGTTGCTGCTGGACGAGCCCACCGAGGGCCTCGCTCCCGTCATCATCCAGCAAATCCGCGAGACCGTCGCTATGCTCAAGGCGCAGGGTTTTACCGTGCTTCTGGTTGAGCAGAATTTTCAGTTCGCCGCCACCGTGGCCGACCGGCATTACGTCATGGAACATGGCCGGGTGGTTGACGAATTCTCGACCCCCGAACTAAAGGCAAATATGGAAAAAGTGCACGACTATCTCGGAGTTTGATATAGGCTGGATGGGGCCGGAAGGTCGCGTTTAGGGAGATAAGTTATGAGAGTAGCAGCAAGTCTGGCCTTTGCGGCCGCCGCTCTGTTCGGCACCGCTGCCCAGGCCCAGGTCAATGTCAAGATCGGCGTCATGAACGACATGTCGGGCCTGTACGCCGATATCAGCGGGCCCGGCGCTGTCACTGCCGCCAAAATGGCAGTCGAGGACTTCAATCCCGCCGCGCACGGCATGAAGGTCGACATCGTCAGTGCCGACCATCAGAACAAGCCCGACATCGGCGCCAATATCGCGCGGCAATGGTACGACGTTGACGGCGTCAACGTCATCGTAGATGTGCCGACATCAAGCGTGGCGCTCGCGATCACCGATATCGCGCGCGAGAAGAACAAGGTGTTCCTTGTTTCCGGCGCGGCGAGTTCCGATCTGACTGGGCCCAAATGCTCGCCCAACACGGTGCATTGGACCTACGATACCTGGATGCTTGCCAACGGAACCGGCAAGGCGCTGGTGAAGACCGGCGGCGACACCTGGTTCTTCTTAACTTCCGATTATGCGTTCGGTCACGCGCTCGAGCGCGACACCGCCGCCGCGGTCACGGCCGCTGGCGGCAAAGTGCTCGGCGCCGTGAAGCATCCGCTGAACACGCAGGACTTCTCTTCGTTCCTGCTTCAGGCGCAAGCGTCCAAGGCAAAGGTCATCGGGCTCGCCAATGCCGGCGGCGATACCATCAACGCCATCAAGCAGGGCGCCGAGTTCGGCATCACCGCGGGCGGCCAAAACTTCGCCGGGTTGCTCGTCTTCGTGACCGACGTCAATGCGCTCGGGCTGAAGACCGCGCAGGGACTCGTTCTGACCGAGACCTGGTATTGGGACATGAACGACGCCAACCGCGCCTGGACCAAGCGCTGGCAGGCCGAGAGGCAGGGAAAGTTCCCTTCGATGGTTCACGCCGGCGTCTATGCGGAGACCTTGCATTATCTCAAAGCGGTGGCCGCAACCAAAAGCGCCGCCGACGGCAAAGCCGTCGTGGCCCAGATGAAAGCCTTGCCGACCGACGATCCGTTGTTCGGC
>JBASAH010000044.1:0-8349 GCA_049650505.1 Xanthobacteraceae bacterium | reverse complement strand
GCCCGCCGCGCCGGCCCGTTGACCGGCCGCGCCCGGGTGCCCGGCGACAAATCCATCTCGATTCGGGCGCTCATTTTGGGCGCGCTCACTGTCGGTGAGACGCGTATCGGCGGCATGCTCGAGGGCGAAGACGCCCTTAATACCGCCAAAGCGATGCAGGCCCTCGGCGCCAAAGTCGCGCGCACCGGCGAACGACAGTGGCTGGTTCACGGCGTGGGCGTGGGCGGCTTTGCCGAACCGGGCCATCCCCTCGATTTCGGCAATTCAGGCACCGGATGCCGGCTCGCGCTTGGCGCCGTCGCCGGCTGTCCGATCACCGCGACGTTCGATGGCGATGCGTCATTGCGCAGCCGACCCATGCGCCGGGTGCTGGATCCGCTGGAACGGATTGGCGCGCGCACGCTCGCCTCCGCGGATGGACGCTTGCCGCTCACGCTTGCCGGGGCGCGCGATCCGCTGCCGATCGTGTTCAAGCCGCCGGTGCCGTCGGCGCAATTGAAATCGGCAACGCTGCTGGCCGGCCTTTCGGCGCCCGGCGAAACCATCGTTATTGAAGCGGAAGCGACGCGCGATCATACCGAGAAGATGCTCGCTCATTTCGGCGCCGATGTGCGGGTCGAAACACTGGAAGGCAACGGACGCTGCATCAGGCTGGCGGGTCAGCCGGAACTGACGCCGCAACCGATCACGGTGCCGGCTGATCCGTCTTCGGCTGCCTTTCCATTGGTTGCGGCACTCCTAATTCCGCGTTCGGACGTCGTCCTGGACGGCGTTATGATGAATCCTCTGCGCACGGGTCTTCTCACCACGCTGCGCGAGATGGGCGCCTCGATCGAAGTGCTTGAACCGCACCAACAAGGCGGCGAAGACGCGGCCGATCTTCGCGTGCGCGCCGGACAATTACATTCGGTCGAGGTTCCGGCGTCGCGCGCACCGACAATGATAGATGAATATCCGATCCTCGCCGTGGCAGCTGCTTTTGCCGAAGGCGTAACCGTCCTGCGCGGGCTCAAGGAGTTGCGTGTCAAGGAATCGGATCGTCTGGCGGCGACTGCGGCTTTGTTGCGAGGTAACGGCGTGACTGCCGAGATCGAAGGCGATGACTTGATTGTGCAAGGCGGCGGCAGGATTGCCGGCGGCGGTCTCGTTCAGACGCATATGGACCACCGCATTGCCATGGCCACGCTCGTCCTCGGTCTTGCCAGCGAACGCGCGGTGCGTATCGACGATAGTAGCTTCATTGCAACGAGCTTCCCGGGTTTCGTTGAATTGATGCGATCGCTGGGCGCCGATCTGTCGTGAGCCGGGCAGCACAGCATCATTCTCTGTTTCTGCTTGCGCTGCGCGCCACAGCTAAAGGCAGCCGCCGATGATCATTGCGATCGACGGTCCAGCCGCCTCGGGCAAAGGCACGATCGCCAGGCAGCTCGCGTCAGTCTACGGGCTGCATCATCTCGATACCGGGCTCCTCTACCGGGCCGTGGCCAAGGCGACGCTCGATGCCGGGCATTCGCCGGATGACGCAGCGCATGCGATCGAGATCGCGACTAAACTCGACCCGACAAAATTTGAAGAGAATGCGCTGAAATTGCAACCGATCACCGAAGCAGCGTCAGTGGTTGCCGCGATCCCGCAAGTCCGCCAGGCCTTGATCAACTACCAGCGTGAATTCGCGATGCGGCCACCGGGAGCGGTTCTCGACGGTCGCGACATCGGTACCGTCATCGCCCCCGGCGCCGACGTGAAACTATTCGTTATCGCTTCGCCGGAAGTGCGCGCTGCGCGCCGCATGCTCGAGTTGCGCGCGCGCGGCGAGACAGCCGACGAACACGAAGTGCTGGCCGACCTGTTACGCCGTGACGAACGCGATTCACGGCGCAGCGTCGCCCCACTTAAACCCGCTCCGGACGCGCACTTGCTCGATACCACGCATTTGGGTATAGACGCCGCATTCCGGGCCGCCGTCGATATCATCGAGGCTGTTCGAGCGGGCCGAAAGCGCCGTTAACGGTGTTTTCGTCATCGGAGGTAAGCCCGTTCACAGGTTTGAAGGCGGTTGGCTACCAAAATCTGCCGGTTTCCAAATCTGCTGACGGCGCCGAAAGCTTCGTCCGGAACGCAACTCGTCCGACCGTATGGCATTGACCCCAACCATCGGCGTCGCCGGTGGCGATCATACGTTCGGGCTCGTCTCAATCTCCGGGGTCCGGAGTAATTTATGGCTCAAGTTTCGGCTCAACCCGTCGCTGCCGCGCCGACGCGCGAAGACTTTGCCAAGCTGATCGATGAATCGTTCGGCAACGGCCACGTGCAGGAAGGCTCGGTTGTCAAAGGGACGGTCGTTGGGATCGAACGCGATGTCGCGGTGATCGATGTTGGGTTGAAGACCGAAGGCCGCGTCGCCTTGCGCGAATTCACCGGTCCGGGCCGTTCGGCCGAGATCAAAATCGGCGATACCGTCGAAGTTTATCTCGAAAGGATTGAAAACGCGCTGGGCGAAGCTGTGCTGTCACGCGACAAAGCGCGGCGCGAGGAAAGCTGGGGCAAGCTTGAGAAAGCCTTCCAGAATAATGAAAAGGTCCAGGGCGTCATTTTCAATCAAGTCAAGGGTGGGTTTACCGTCGATCTCGACGGCGCTGTTGCGTTCCTGCCGCGCTCGCAGGTCGATATCCGCCCGATCCGGGATGTCTCGCCGCTGATGAACAATCCGCAACCGTTTCAGATTCTCAAGATGGATCGCCGGCGCGGCAACATCGTCGTGTCACGCCGCACTGTCTTGGAAGAAACCCGTGCCGAGCAGCGCCAGGAGCTGGTGCAGAATCTCGAAGAAGGCCAGGTCATCGACGGCGTCGTCAAAAACATCACCGACTACGGCGCGTTCGTCGATCTCGGCGGGATCGACGGGCTGCTGCATGTCACCGATATTGCTTGGCGGCGGGTCAATCATCCTTCCGAGGTGCTCAACATCGGCCAGCAGGTGAAGGTCAAGATCATCAAGATCAACCACGAAACGCACCGCATCTCGCTCGGCATGAAGCAATTGCTTGACGATCCTTGGCAGGGCATCGAGGCCAAATATCCGGTCGGCACCCGCTTCACGGGACGGGTCACCAACATCACCGACTATGGCGCTTTCGTCGAACTCGAACCCGGCATTGAGGGGCTGATTCACGTCTCGGAAATGTCGTGGACCAAGAAGAATGTCCATCCCGGAAAGATCGTCTCGACCTCACAGGAGGTCGAGGTGCAGGTGCTCGAAGTCGATCCGGTCAAGCGCCGCATTTCGCTCGGACTGAAGCAGACCATGCGCAACCCATGGGAGCTGTTTGTCGAGAAATATCCCGCCGGCTCGGTGGTCGAAGGCGAAGTCAAAAACAAGACCGAGTTCGGCCTGTTCCTCGGACTCGACGGCGATGTCGATGGCATGGTGCACCTGTCGGACCTCGACTGGAAACGGCCGGGCGAGCAGGTCATCGAGGAGTACAAGAAAGGCGATAAGGTCAAAGCCCAGGTCCTCGATGTCGATGTCGAGAAAGAGCGCATCTCGCTCGGCATCAAGCAGCTTTCGGAAGATGCGGCGGCGACGGAGCCGGCAGCCGGCGATCTGAAGAAGGGCGCTGTGGTTACCTGCGAAGTCATCGAGGTCAAGGAAGGCGGCATCGACGTGCGCATCGTCGGCACCGAATACACCTCCTTCATCAAGCGCTCCGAACTGGCGCGCGATCGTTCCGAGCAGCGGCCCGACCGTTTCGCTGTCGGCGAAAAGGTAGACGCGCGCGTTACGCAGTTTGATCGCCGCTCGCGGCGCGTGTCGGTCTCGATCAAGGCGCTGGAAGTCGCGGAGGAGAAGGAAGCGATCGCCCAATATGGCTCATCGGATTCCGGCGCCACCTTGGGCGATATTCTCGGAACGGCGCTCAAACGCAAGGGCGAGGGCGGCGAAGACGACGAAAAGGACGAAAAAGAAGAAAAAGACGAAGCGCAACAGTGATGAAAAGAAGCCATGTCGCTTGATGCCGATCTCATCGTCGACCGCCGCCGCATCCGGCGGAAGCTCAGTTTCTGGCGGGTGGCGACCATTGCGCTGATCGTGGTCGGCATTGCCGGCGTGGTGGCGCTGGCGGGCAACCGCACTTATCCGTTCGGCGTGCGCCCTTACATCGCGCGGTTGACTGTCTCGGGCTTGATTCGAGGCGACCAGAATCGCGCAGAGCAGCTTGACCGGCTGGCGCGCTCGACGCTCGCGCGCGCGGTCGTCCTTCATGTCGATAGCCCGGGCGGCACGACTGCCGGTTCGGAGCAGCTCTTCAATGCACTGTCGCGCCTGCGGGAAAAAAAGCCCGTGGTGGTGGTCGTCGATAGCCTAGCTGCCTCGGGCGGCTATATCGCCGCGCTCGCCGGCGATCACATCGTGGCGCAGCAAACGTCACTCCTTGGCTCGATCGGCGTGCTGTTCCAGTATCCCAATCTCGCCGATCTCCTCGGTAAGCTCGGCGTGAAAGTGGAATCGGTGAAATCTACCCCGCTCAAGGCAGCGCCCGACGGCTTCGAGCCGACAAGTCCGGAAGCGCGGGCGGCTTTGGATTCGATCATCCAGGATTCCTACGCCTGGTTCAAAGGGATTGTGCAAGATCGGCGGCATCTGACGGACGCGCAATTGCAGACTGCCGCCGACGGGCGTGTTTTCACCGGGCATCAGGCCGTCGATCTCAAATTGATCGACGAGCTCGGCGACGAGCGCACCGCGCTGGCATGGCTCGGAAAGGAAAAGAACATAGATACGAATCTGCCGGTGCGCGACTACGATCTGCACAGCCGGTTTAGCGACCTGAGATTCCTGCACGCCGCGATGCTCGTGCTTCTCGATGCGGCGGGGCTAAACACGCTGGCCGAGCATCTCGAACAGTGGAGCACGGTCGAAGCGGTGCAGCGTTTCAACCTTGACGGTCTACTGGCCCTTTGGCACCCTGCCGATGCGAACTAAGCTTGGCTTTCCATCGGCGGCTTTGGTTCGGGATTCTAATCAGCGTTGGCGGGGCGAGCCATGATCAAATCGGAACTGGTTCAGCGTATTTCCGCGCAGAACCCCCATTTGTACCAGCGCGACGTCGAGAACATCGTCAACGCTATTCTTGGGGAAATTGTCGCGGCGATGTCGCGCGGCGATCGCGTCGAGCTGCGCGGCTTTGGCGCCTTTTCGGTGAAGCAGCGCCCGGCACGCACCGGCCGCAATCCCCGTACCGGCGCCCATGTCGCAGTCGATAAAAAATGCGTGCCGTTCTTTAAGACCGGCAAGGAAATGCGAGAACGCCTTAATCGGCCGGGCGAAGGTTGACCAAGGTTACTCGATCGGCGGGTAACGTCGTCCGCAAGGTCGTCGCGGCAGTCATTCTCGTGCCGCTTGCCATTGTCATCATTGCCTTCGCCGTCGCCAACCGGCAGATCGTCACGGTATCTCTCGACCCGTTCAGCTCGGAGTACCCGGCGGCTTCGCTGACGCTACCGTTGTTTGCACTCGTCATTGTTCTTCTGGTTGTCGGCGTCCTCATCGGCGGTATAGCCGCTTGGCTGCGGCAGGCAAGGTGGCGCCGCACGGCGCGCCGGCTGGAGCGCGAAATCGCGGACTTGCACATTGAGATTGAAGGACTGAAACAGACCGGTGGCGGCTTTCCCGGCGGCGGCGCTGCGGGTCCGACCGGGTCGGAGCGGCTGCAATTGCGGCCACCGTCCGGCTAGCCCGGCCGGCCGGCCTTGCAAGACAAAGCCGGCGTGGCGATGTAGAACGGCGGCAAGGAATGATCGCCAAAAACAGCCTAAGCTTGCGCCGGCAATGTCGCTGATTGTTAAAATATGCGGCCTCTCGACTCCTGAAGCGCTTGATGTTGCGCTCGAGGAGGGTGCCGATATGGTCGGCTTTGTTTTCTTTGAGCCGTCACCGCGCAACATCTCACCCGCTACAGCGCGTGCGCTTGGTGCGCGTGTCGAGAAACGGGGAAAAAAGGTTGCTTTGACCGTCGACGCAGATGACGATCAGCTTTCAGAGATTGTCGGGATACTCTCACCCGACTTCCTGCAACTTCACGGCAAAGAATCGCCGGAACGCGTCGCCACGCTGAAAGAGCGCTTCGGGTTGCCAATAATTAAGGCGCTCGGTGTCGAGGCAAAAAGTGATTTCGAGCAAGTAAAAGAATACGCGGCTGTGGCTAATTGGCTGCTGTTTGACGCCAAGGCTCCGGCGGACGCCACTCGGCCCGGCGGTCTCGGCAAACCTTTTGATTGGGTGCTGTTAGGAGGCGCTGTTCCTAATAAACCCATTATGCTGTCGGGTGGCCTTGACGCTAGAAATATTGAAAAGGCACTAGAAATTACACGGGTACCCGCGGTGGATGTTTCCTCAGGCGTCGAAAGTGCTCCCGGAAAGAAGGACATTCAAAAAATTCGCGAGTTCATTCGGGCTGCTCGTGTGGCGCACGCCCATCTGCCCCCATACGAAGTAGTGAGAAACCCGTGACCGTGCAGCAACTCAATTCGTTCCGTACCGGTCCGGACGAACACGGCCATTTCGGCATCTATGGCGGGCGCTTTGTCGCCGAGACGCTGATGCCGCTCGTGCTTGAACTGGAAAAAGCCTACGCCGCGGCGAAGGCCGACCTCGACTTCAAGAAAGAGATGGATGGCTATCTGACCCACTACGTCGGAAGGCCGTCGCCGCTTTATTTTGCCGAGCGCCTGACGCGCCATTGCAACGGCGCCAAGATTTATCTCAAGCGCGAGGAGCTCAATCACACCGGCGCGCACAAGGTGAATAATGTGCTCGGCCAGATCCTGCTGGCGCGGCGCATGGGCAAAAACCGTATCATTGCCGAGACCGGCGCCGGCATGCACGGCGTCGCCACCGCAACGCTATGCGCGCGCTTCGGACTTGAATGCATCGTCTATATGGGCGCGGTCGATGTCGAGCGGCAAAAAGCGAATGTGTTCCGCATGAACATGCTCGGCGCCAAAGTCGTGCCGGTCGAATCCGGTGCGAAGACGCTGAAGGATGCGATGAATGAGGCGCTGCGCGATTGGGTGACCAACGTCGAATCGACATTCTATTGCATCGGCACCATCGCCGGTCCGCATCCCTATCCGATGATGGTGCGGGATTTTCAGTCGATCATCGGCCGCGAGACGCGCGAGCAAATGCAGGCGGCAGAGGGCCGTTTGCCGGATTCGCTCATCGCATGTATCGGCGGCGGCTCGAACGCGATGGGCCTGTTCCACCCGTTCCTCGACGACAATGATATTGAAATTTATGGCGTCGAGGCCGCGGGCCATGGGCTTAAGACCGGCATGCATGCCGCCTCGATCGCCGGCGGCCGCCCGGGCGTTCTGCACGGCAACCGCACCTATCTGCTCATGAACGAGGATGGACAGATCAACGAGGCGCATTCGATTTCCGCGGGCCTCGATTATCCGGGCATCGGTCCGGAACATTCATGGCTGCATGATGTGGGCCGCGTCACGTTCCTGTCGGCGACCGATGACGAGGCGCTGCATGCTTTTGCGCTGTTGTCCAAGCTCGAAGGCATCATCCCGGCGCTCGAACCGGCGCATGCCATCGCCAAGGTTTTGGAGCTCGCGCCGCGCAAGCCCAAGGACCATTTGATGGTGGTCAACTTGTCCGGCCGCGGCGACAAGGACCTCGACACCGTCGCGCGGCATCTTGGCAGCAAAGCGCGATGACCGGCCGCATCGACCGGCGCTTTGCCGAGCTGAAGAAGGAAGGCCGCGCCGCGCTGGTCACTTTCACGATGGCCGGCGATCCGGATCACGCGACTTCGGTCGCTATCCTCAAAGCGCTGCCCAAAGCGGGGGCCGACGTCATCGAGCTCGGCATGCCGTTCACCGATCCGATGGCGGACGGGCCGGCCATTCAGGCCGCCGGATTGCGCGCGCTCAAGGCCGGACAAAACATGAAAAAAACGCTCGCCGCCGTGCGCGACTTCCGCGCTGGCGACGACACGACGCCGCTCGTGCTGATGGGCTATTACAATCCGATTTACATCTACGGCGTCGAACGGTTTCTCGGCGACGCCAAAGCCGCCGGCGTCGACGGCCTCATCGTCGTGGATCTGCCGCCCGAGGAGGATTCCGAATTGTGCCTGCCGGCCATGAAGGCCGGGCTTAATTTCATTCGCCTGGCGACGCCGACGACGGACGATAAGCGCTTGCCGACGGTGCTCACCAATACGTCGGGCTTTGTCTATTACGTCTCGATCACCGGAATCACCGGCGCTGCGGCGCCGGACGCCCAGAAAGTGACGGCGGCGGTGGCCCGGATCAAACGCCATACGACGCTTCCGG
>JBASAH010000043.1:0-7591 GCA_049650505.1 Xanthobacteraceae bacterium | reverse complement strand
CGCACGTCGCGCGCCATTTCCAGGCAGGTCAATAGTTCCGTGTAGCTCGACTCGCCGCCCATTGTCGCCTCATTCGTGCAGGCCGTTTTGTCGGCGGTTGAGAAGCTCGACCATTGTTTGGCGATCTCGTCACGCGTCGAATGCTCGCTGTCCATGCAATTTTTCTTTTCCACCGCGATGTTGGGATCGCGGAACGAGACACCGCCCTGTTGCGCGATGCCCTGGCAGACCTGTTCCACATTGAGCGACGGAACTTTGTCGACGGCCGGAACGACAAAACTGACGCCGAGAAGCAGTGCCGATGGCAATATCATGGCGAACTCCGTCATCCCATTGACTCATTATATAGCACCGCCGTTTTGCCAAAAAGACAATCATGTTGCTCACGCTTAAGGGTTGACCGACAGCCGGCGCACCCGCTATCCCTGCGGCGAGGGTAAGGGAAATAGCCAATGATTCTCGCACCGCTTTTCGGCACGGCGCTACTCGTTGCCGTCGCCACCGGCCCAATTGACGACCCGATGGGCCTCACGCACTGGACGCCGCGAGAGAAAAGCGCGGCAACGCAGCCGCTGGTCCGATCGGCCACTGACTGCATTGCGCATGCGGTTTTCGCCGATCCGCGCTATCACGCCAACGACAGCGCCGGACTCGGCAATCTGATCGTCGACTCGATGCCTTCTTGCGTGGCGTCAGTGCGCGCCATGATCGACGCTTACGATCAGTATTACGGGGACGGATCGGGCGAGGCCTTTTTCATGGGGCCTTATTTGGACCTACTGCCGAAGCTGGTCGTGGAAGCCGGAAAGAAAGCCGCCGCGCCATAACCCACCGGCGTACTCATAAATATATTTGCGGTGCTCGTTCCCGGCTGCAAAGCCAAGTGGCTCATAACCATAAATGGCGGCACGCCGATCAATGCGACGGCGGCGGTCCGATGACGTCGACGACGCGCATTTTGGTCGGGTCGACCAGCACGACCTTATTTTCCACCATGGTGTATTTGTAGAGCTTGGCCGCCGGGACATTGGCAATTGCATCATCGGGCAGCATGTACAGCTCGATCATCGGCGGGACATCGGCGCCGATTACCGGTGAAAAGTCTTTAGGCGCCACCTTGCTTTTGTCCTTGCTGACTTCTTGATAAATGGCGGCTCGCTGCGCTGAGCTGAGTATAAGCTTCTGATCGATGGCGCCGCTTACTCCGGTATCGCCGCCCGGAGCTACGGGACTTGTGGGACTAATTGTTTGGGCGCCAGCGTTCAATGCACCAAGGCAGCAGCCGAGCAGCGCTGCCGCGAGCGTGACAGATAATGAGCCGCGGTTTTTCATCGGCTGCTCCCTTGCTGCTTTGCTTGGTCCGCAGCCCGCGCGCTACCAGCAGCGGCGTGCGGGGCGTCGTTTCTTCCTAGACTCCTGACCCAATCGTCATCGCGGAATCGCCTGCACGGCGATGTTGGTTGCCGGATCGATAACCAAGATACGGTCGGGTTCGTAGACATAACGATAGATGATCGGTTGCGTTGCTATCGGAGCGGCAACAACTGGCGCGGGCGCAACCGCTGCCGGCGCAACGTCATATACCGGCGTCGAGTAGCCGTAGTTTGAGTAGCCGTGGTTTGAGTAGCCGTAGACCGGCGCGGGCGGCACCGGAGCCGGCGCGGCGTCATAAAGCGGCGGCGTCGGATAGCCGTAGGCCGGCGCCGGATAAAGGTCTGCAACGGGAGCTGCAACGGCGGCGGCCGCGGCGTTATAGAGAGGCTGCGGAGCGGCAGCCACGGTTCCGGCAACGACCGCAGGCTCCATCGGCATCACGCGCCGTGTAATGGTGCGGGTGGTCACGATTTGCCGGCGCACTGGCGGCAATGGCGCTGCCCGGACCGTGCGTACGGTTTGGATCGTCTGTATCGTCTCAACGGGTTGCACGACGGGCGCCGCCGGAACAGTGACCATGCGCGGTTGGGCGATCACTGCAGGCTGGGTCGTAATCACCGGCTGCGCATGCGCGGCAGGCGCGCCAAGGGCGAGCGCCAAGCCGGCCGCCGCATAAGGAAGATTGAATCTCATCGGCCTACTCCATTTCCAGTAGCGTTGGCCTACTCCATTTCCAGTAGCGTTTGAACGCGAACGTTGGAACCCGAGCCACAACCCCAACGCCGTTGGTCGCGGCCCGTTCCTCAGCAGAGCCCGCGTGCGAACCAGTGGCGGGCGAAAAAGCTGGAATTTCATCATTTTGTGGCCGCGACGGGCGTTATCAAAGTCGTTAATAGTTCCGGCGGCCTCAAATTCGACGCGCAATTTCGGCGCAGTTGCGCCGGTTCCTCGATTGTTATTCTCGAGTGTCGGGGCAGCTATTGCCGGGCCAGGGGTCGCCGCAGCAGCGCCGCAATCGGCAATGTCAGCAAGACGAACGACGCGACCATCGTCAAAGCGGGCCAGACGCCGAACAGGTCGCCGAGCCGACCAAATAGCACGGGGGCAAGCGCGCCCGAACCTATCGTACCGGTGTAGAAAATGCTCAGCGCCCGCGTGCGCCACTGCGGGGTGACCAGATCGGGCACCGAGCCGTACAGCACGGACGACGTGCCGTTGAGCGCAACCCCGATCAGCGGCAGCAAGACGAGCGCCGCATCCAGCGGCAGTGGCAAAAGGGCCAGAATTCCCGTCGCCGTCAATCCTTCCGTCAACCAGACGGTTCCGATCGCGCCGATCCGGGCGCCGATAAACGCGCAGGCAAGCTTGCCAGCCGCGCCGCCAGCGAAAACCAACGTCATCGCCAAACCGACGGTTTGCAAGCTCGCGCCTTTTTCGGTCAGCACGAACGGCAGGAACAGGAGAAAAGCCATTCGAGTAGCGCTGTCGATAATGCCGATGCTAGTCAACAGTGCAAAGGCGACCGATTGCTGTTTCGGTTCGGGCTCCGCTTTGTCGGATTCCCGCAGCCTGACCACCTCTGCAGATTCGTAACGTGGAGCGGCGAACAAGATCACTGCAGCAAGGGCGACACCGACGCAGCCCAAGATCACCAGTGCGGGACGCCACGCCATGACCAACAGCATCAGCGACAGCGTTGCCGGTACGGTCATCTTTCCCAAATCGCCGGAAAAATTATACGCGCCGAGCGCCTTGAGCGATTGCGGTCCGGCAAAGGCGCGAGCGACAAGCGCGGAGGCGATCGGATGTTGGGCACTCGCGCCGACGCCGCTGACTAGGAGCGCGCAGAGCAGCATAGCGAAGCCGGTGCTCAATCCAGCAAAGCAGTAACCAGCGCCAGCGAGCGCGGTGCCGAGCGCCAGTATGAGCGGCGCGCCGAACCGCTCCGACATTAAACCCGCAGGAATTTGCAAACAGGCCATCGCGCCGACGAACATGCTTCGCAGCACGCCGAGCGCGGCATAAGTTAGGCCGAATTCGGCCTGCCATAATGGCAGCATGATGTAGATGAGATCGGTATAGCCGTCATGTAGCGCATGCGCCACGCCCGCAACCGAAGCGGCGCGCCGCTGCTCGCTTGAAATCCGCGGCGCGAGCGCAGTGAAATTTTCCCAGGAGAGCCTCGGCATAGCCATGACTACTTCCTAAAGCATGTTTCCGAAAGTGGGCACCGGTTTCCCGCCTTCGCGAAACACGCCTCGGCGGGCGAAGGAAGGCCGAAAAGATCATGCTCAAACAAAAAGCTAGAGCCGAACGACGACCCGACAAAATTTCACCCCGCTGTAGATGCCCCACCGCGGTCCGTCAACAAAGCGTCGGAGGATGCGCCCGATCTTTCCGGCGCCGATGGCGCGACCGCTTTGGCCGTTGCGATCTGCTGCGATTGACCACTGCAATCGCGCAGTGCAGTCTGGTCCCGATTCCGAAGTTCACGCGGTTTTTCGGCACGCCCTCATGCGAAACTTCGGAATCCCAGGGACACTACCAAATATATAATTCTAGTGCGTTTTCTGGATTTTACGTTCCTCGAGAGCTTTCGATAAACTGCAGGAATTTCAAATTCACCGCACTAGGAGCGCGCGATGAGGTGGCTTCATGTTCGGCCTTGGTGATCTTTTCCAGTGGGAGCGATTCGTCACGCCCACTGTGATTAAGGTCTTTTATTGGTTGGCAGTCGTCATTTCGGTTCTGCTCGGTTTCGCCGGCGCGGTCAGTTCGCTGACGACGATGGCTTATAATCCATTCGTCGGCGTCATCTTTCTTATCGCCAGCGTGCTCGGCGCCTGCATGGGCATCGTCATGTCTCGAATCGCTGCCGAATTCGTGCTCATTGTATTTCGCATCAATGAGCATCTGGGAGCGATCCGGAATCAAGGCGGCCTTCGGAATCAGTGACCGGTTCGTCAACGACGACATTAGATTTTGTATGGTCGTCACCGTTTTTTTGCGGCGAGCCACACAATGAAGTGCCGGCTGCCGCATCGCCAATTTCGCTGTGGTAAGCTTCATGGCGCAGATAGCATTACAGGATCATCCCCATGCTTCACATCCGCAAATCGTTGATGATGCGCGAGACGCTGACCTCCGACGTGGAACGGCCTGCCAATCGGCCTATTGTTCGGGCTATCGCCATGGCAGTCATTAGCAATCCATTCGCTGGTCGCTACGTCGATGACTTGACCGAACTATCCAAGGCCGGTCGTACGCTCAGTGAGCAATTCGCGTCCGATTTGGTTGACTTGTTGTCGGAGGCTCCGGTCTCGTACGGCAAAGGGGCGATTGTCGGTCTAAACGGCGAGCATGAGCATGGCGGCGCCTGCATTCACCCTATGCTGGGAAAGCCGATGCGCGCTGCTGTCGGTGGCGGCAAGGCCGTCATTCCGTCCAACGTCAAAGTCGCCGCGTGTGGCACCAGTCTCGACGTGCCGTTAAGCCACAAAGACGATTCCTGGTCGTTTAACCACTTTGATACGATTACAGTGTCGATTCCGGACGCGCCAAAACCAGACGAAATCGTTGTGGCAGTGGCAGACGGCGGCCGTTTGCATCCGCGATGCGGTACAGGTCCGCAATAGCCGATAAATCGCTTACGATTAGCAATCCAATTTTAAGCGATCAAAAACCAACATGCCGTAGGTTTGATTTTGGTAGAGGCCCTGTCTGGAACTCGAATCTTTATGAAGTTCGAGGAAGCCCATAGCGGTATTAAACGAGGCGACATTGGTTCGCTGAACCGATCGCTAGACTCGGGTCTCGATCCCAATCTATCGAACCAGTTTTCGTGGACGCTCCAAATGCTAGCTGCAGTTCGGGGAAATACAGCAATCGGCAGAGCGCTCAGATCGGACACGGCGATTTTTGGATGCGCGATGACATAACAATTGAGACGAACTTTTTCGAACATCGGGAAGTTAAGTCTCATTTCATCAACCCGTGTTGCTTCGGCGAGGACTTTGCTGCTTGGCTGCGCGGCAGGCTGTCGCCGTTGGCAGCAGAAGGGTTCCATTTTGCTGACGCCATCCAAGAGGATTACGGATGGGGATTTTGGGCTTCGCATCGAGGCGACCGTTTCTGGATAGTTCTCTCGTATGCCGGCGACGGGCCGCAGGAAGAGCCCGCCCAGTGGGTTATCTCGGTCGATTATGGTGCTGGTCTGAATCTAGTTAGACGGCTCTTTCGCAAGTCGCACCAGCAAGCATTCACTTTGCTACGCGATGGAATCTGGCGATCGCTTCGGTCGAACCCGGAAATCAGGGTAATTGAAGCTCAGCCATAATACCGGGCGCTGCCTGCCATTACGTGCTGAAGCGAAAGTGCATTACGTCGCCGTCCTGCACGACGTAGTCCTTGCCTTCGAGCCGCATTTTGCCAGCCTCCCGCGCCCCGGCCTCGCCGCCGCAAGCGACATAATCGTCATATGAAATTGTCTCGGAGCGGATGAAGCCGCGCTCGAAATCGCTATGGATCACGCCTGCACCCTGCGGCGCCCTGGTGCCGCGGGTGACCGTCCAAGCACGGCTCTCTTTTGGACCCGCGGTAAAGAACGTGACAAGATCGAGAAGCGCATAGCCGGCTGCGATCAAGCGATCGAGTCCGGCTTCTCCCAAACCGATCGCGGCGAGATAATCCTCTCGCTCGTGAGCGGACAGCACCGCGATCTCTGCTTCGATCTTGGCGGAAATCACGATGGCGGCGGCGCCTTCCTCGTGCGCGCGGGCTTGCACACGCTTCGAAAAATTGTTGCCTGTTGCAGCGGAATTCTCCTCGACGTTACAAACATAAAGCACGGGCAGCGCCGTAAGCAGAGCAAGCATCCGGAACGGCTTCTCTTCCTCCGGCTTGCGTTGCGTCAACCGCGCGGGCTTGCCCTCACGCAGCAGCGCCAATGCGCGATCAATAAGGTCAATCGCCTGGCGCGCTTCCTTGGCCTCTTGATCGGTGCCCCGCGATTTGCGCTCCAGTCCTTCGATCCGCCGCTCCAAGCTCTCGAGATCGGCGAGCATCAATTCGGTTTCGACGGTCTCGATATCGGCAATGGGATCGATGCGCCCTTCGACATGCGTCACGTCGGTATCTTCAAAACAGCGCACGACATGCGCAATGGCGTCGACTTCACGAATGTTGGCGAGGAATTGGTTGCCGAGCCCCTCCCCTTTCGAGGCGCCGCGCACCAGACCGGCAATGTCGACAAAGGTAAGCCGCGTCGGCACGATGGCCGCCGATTTTGCCAGCGCCGACAATTTTTGCAGCCGCGAATCGGGCACGGCGACTTCGCCGACATTCGGCTCGATCGTACAAAATGGATAATTAGCCGCTTGCGCTGCCGCAGTTTCTGTCAACGCATTGAAAAGCGTCGATTTACCGACATTCGGCAAGCCGGCGATGCCGCATTTAAAGCCCATGATTTTTGTTTAGTCTTTATTTGGAGTTGTTATCGCTGGTTTGGTCGCCGGGCTCGGGTTGACCGAAACCTTTTGCCACCATGGCGAGATGGACCTTGTTCTGAAAACTTGCATCCTGGCCTCGGGCAATGAGTTCGGCGTCATCGGCCAAAATCGCAATCAGGGCGTCGACCCAGTCGTGGTCGCTTTTTGCAAAATCACTGAGCACATAGTGCTGCACCAGATCCTTGTCGCCGGGATGGCCAATTCCGATCCGCACGCGCCGATAATCATTGCCGATATTCTCAGAGATTGAACGCAAACCATTGTGGCCGGCAATGCCGCCGCCAATCTTCACGCGCACTTTGCCGGGCGGTAGATCGATCTCGTCGTGAAACACGGTCACGTCCACGGCTGCCAGCTTGTAAAAATGCACCGCTTCGGCGACGGCGCGACCGGACTCATTCATAAACGTGCCCGGCAGCAGCAGCAGCGTGCGCACGCCGCCGAGCGGCCCTTCGCAAGCGAGGCCCGCAAAGCGCCGACGCCACGGCCCAATGCCGTGGCGCTTGGCAATCTCTTGCACGGCAAGGAAGCCGATATTGTGCCGGTTGCCGACATAGCGCGCTCCCGGATTTCCGAGCCCGACCAGGAGCAGCATCGGCATAAATCCCGTGCGGGCTACCTCACTTCTTCTCGGCCGGAGCGGCTGCCGGCGCTGCCGCTGGCGCTGCACCCGGTGCGGCGCCAGGTGCTGCACCTGGAGCGGCGCCAGG
>JBASAH010000042.1:0-2154 GCA_049650505.1 Xanthobacteraceae bacterium | reverse complement strand
GACGCCTTCCATGATCGAGGTGATCTGATAGGCGGTCAAGGGATCGATCACTTGCTCACGCTTGTCGATCAGGGTCGGCTCGGGCTGATTGTCCCACGTCGCCGCGTCGCACCCTTCGCAGACGCGTTCGTCGTGCTTGTAGATCGTATTGCCCCAGCGATCCTGGATCCGGTCGATCAGCGTCGCTTTCACCCGCCTGCCGCCGTTGGCGAACATGGAATAGCCGGTGATCATCCGCAACACCGTCGTCTCGCCCGCGCCGATCGCCATCGACAAGAACGGCGGCAGATTGTCGTAGATGCCAAAGCGCCTGGTATACTCGACGACCAGCGGCATGCCGATGTCGCGCGCCAGTCTGACCGTCATCAGGTTGATTGAGTGCTCGATGGCGTACCTCAGCGGGTGTGGCCCGCTGGAGGTGCCCTCGAAGTTGTGCGGCTCCCACAATCGGCCGCTGCCATCCTCGATTGCGATCGGCGAGTCGAGAAGGGTCGAAGTAGGCGTATAACCGTTGTCGAGCGCCGCCGCATAGACGAACGGCTTGAGTGAGGAGCCCGGCTGGCGCTGCGCCTGGGTCGCGCGATTGAATTCGGACTCGTCAAACGAAAATCCGCCGACCATGGCGAGCACGCGCCCGGTAAACGGATCCATGGCGATGCAGGCGCCGGACACTTCCGGAATCTGTCGCAGCCGATATTCTCCGTCGCGGCCAACAACAGGCTCGACGTAAAAGACGTCGCCTGGTTTAGCCAGACCCTTAGGTCTTCTGCCCGTCCATTTCACCCCATCGAGCGTCACCGAGCCGGTCTTGCGGTCGGCGACGATCGCGCCGGACTTGTCGCGCTCCGGCTGGATCCCGATCCGCATGGCGGCGTCGCCCACGTCGAGCGCCACCGCCATGACCCAAGGCTTGATGTCGCCATAGGCGGGAATGTCGGCCAGCGGGACGCCCCAATCCTGGCTGATGTCGATCGTCTTGAGCGTGCCGTGCCAGCCATAGGCCTCATCGTAGCGCACCAGGCCATCGACCAGCGCTTTGCGGGCCATCAGCTGAATTTTCGGATCGAGGGTCGTGCGGACCGACAGGCCGCCCTCGTAAAGTTTCTGCTCGCCGTAGCGCTCCGACAATTCCCGCCGCACTTCCTCAGCGAAGAACCCAGCCGCGATCGAATTCGGCGTCAGCACACGGGGATTGACCACTAACGGCTCTGCCCGCGCCTCGTTCGCCTGCTTGGCGGTGATGTAGCCGTCCTCCTCCATGCGCCCGATCACGTAATTGCGCCGTTCAACCGCGCGGTCATGATCGCGAAACGGATTGAGTGAACTCGGCTCCTTCGGCAAAGCCGCGAGATAGGCGACTTCGGCGATGGTTAGCTCGTGCACGGACTTGTCGAAATAGTTCAGCGCCGCGGCGGCGACGCCATAGTTCGAAAGACCGAGATAAATCTCATTGAGGTAGAGCTCGAGGATTTTTTCCTTTGAGTAGGCGGATTCGATTCGGATACTCAGCAATATCTCGCGGATCTTGCGCTCGAAAGTGCGGTCCGAGTTGAGGAGGAAGTTCTTGGCCACTTGCTGGGTGATGGTCGAGGCGCCCTGAATGCGGCGGGAGCCTTGCATGAAGATAATGCCGGCCCGCGCGATCCCCTCGGGATCGAAGCCCCAGTGGCTGTAAAAGTTCCTGTCTTCGGCGGAAATAAAGGCGTGCTTGACGAGGTCGGGAATTTCGGCTGACGGAAGATAGAGCCGTCGCTCACGCGAATATTCGGCGAGCAGGCTGCCGTCCGCCGCGTGTACGCGGGTAATGACCGGCGGCTCATAATTCTTGAGCTGCGAGTAGTCGGGGAGGCCCTGCTCGTATTTCCACACAACGGCGGCGAGAACGCCGGCCGCCAGGACAAACAGCATTGCTCCGGTGGCGAATACGAAGCCTATAAAACGAGCTATCCCATGTCTGTTGCGCCGCGGTTTGCGACGGTCCGCTTCACGTCGAATGAGCCGTCCGGTGAGCACAAATTGCGGCCACTCCGCGACGGGCGGGGCGAACGGCTAAATTGCCCCCGGCCGGGCGACCGGCGTAGAGCAGAAATCAAGCAGAGCGTGCGAAAACCTCCGAGCTCGCCAAAACGCGATGCTCAAAAGTGTATTTTCAGC
>JBASAH010000041.1:0-1691 GCA_049650505.1 Xanthobacteraceae bacterium | reverse complement strand
GTGCGCTGCGCCGTCGACATCCAGCGCGGTATGGGCGAACGCAATACCGGCGTGCCGCAGGAAAACTGCGTCCAGTTCCGCGTCGGCATTAATGTCGGCGACATTATCAGCGACAACAACGATATTTATGGCGACGGCGTCAACGTGGCCGCCCGGCTGGAGGCGCTCGCCGAACCCGGCGGCATCATGGTGTCACGCAATGTCTTCGACCAGGTGCGCGACAAGCTGAGCTTTGGGTTTGAAGACATGGGCGAGCAGACCATCAAGAACATCACGCGGCCGATCGGGGTCCACCGCGTCTCTCTCGTCGAAAGCGCCGCACCGATTTCAGTCATAGGCGCCACAGCTACCGCCAAGACCGAAGTCTCGACCGCCGACCGGCCCTCGATCGCCGTATTGCCGTTCGCCAATATGAGCGGCGACCCCGAGCAGGAATACTTCGCCGACGGCATTTCCGAGGACCTCATCACGGGTCTGTCGAAGCTGCGCTGGTTCTTTGTCATCGCGCGCAATTCGTCGTTCATCTACAAGGGCAAGGCCCTCGACGTGAAGCGCGTCGCTCGCGAACTAGGCGTGCGTTACGTCTTGGAGGGCAGCGTCCGGAAGGGTGGCACCCGCGTGCGCATCACCGCCCAGCTCATCGACGCCGCGACGAACAACCACGTCTGGGCCGACCGTTACGACGGCGACCTGACCGACGTTTTCGCCCTGCAAGACGAAATCACCGCAAAAGTTGTCGCCGCGATCGAGCCCAAGCTGCTGGAAGCCGAAGGCATCCGTTCGCAAAACCGCTCGCCGGATGATCTAGGCGCCTGGGACATGCTGATTCAGGCAAACTCCCTGTTCTGGCGTTTGACAAAGGCTGAAACAGAAGCCGCGATTAATATTCTCAGGCAGGCCACTGCGCGTTATCCCAACTATGGACCGGCGCACAGTATCTTGGCCTTTGTCCTGCTGATTTCAGGTTATCTCGGCTGGAGTGTGTTGGAAGTGCAATTGCAGGAAGCCGCTCGCCTTGCCGCGCGGGCGGCCCAACTCGACGACAGCGATCCATGGGCGCACCTCGCGCTCGGATTTGTGGCGTTCGTGGGGCGGCAGACCAACGTGGCGGCGGCGGAATTCCGGCGCGCACTCGACCTCAACCCTAACTTCGCCGCCGCCCACGGCTACCTCGGTTGGACGCTGGCGTTCGACGGCCAATCGGACGAAGCGACGAAACATCTAGAGGAAGCGATTCGCATGAGCCCGCACGACCCGCAGAACGCGATTTTCAACACGGGTATTGCCGTCACCCATTATCTTAAGGAGCGTTATGGGAAAGCGGTCGAATACAGCAACAAATCGCTGCAACAGCGTTCGGCATTCACCGCAGGTCATCGGATTCATGTGGCGAGCTTGGCGCAGAACGGGCAAATCGATCAAGCACGCGAAGCGCTTGCTCGCTTGAAGGAAATGCACCCCGATCTCTCGATTGACTGGATCGAAAAAAACGTTCCTTACACGTTGGGGCCAATGGCTAAATTCGTCGAGGGTATGCGCAAGGCCGGGCTCCAATAGCGCTCAGAACCGCCAAGTGTGCAATTGATAGCACTTAACTGACATGCAAACCCTTCCGGCGAACGTCGCTACTGGCCTGAGATATGGAGCCGCACGATCATCAGGTAGCAGCTACGCCTTCGACACGGAAAAAC
>JBASAH010000040.1:0-1968 GCA_049650505.1 Xanthobacteraceae bacterium | reverse complement strand
AGGCCATACCGCTCGAGGCCACGGCGGCAACGGCATAGACGGTCGGACGCTGCCGCGGCAGCGGTATCGCGCCGCGAAGCGGCTCACCGGGCGGCAGGACCTCCGCCGTCGCCATGCGCGGCAATGGCGGTGGCGCTGATGCTGCTGGCGTTGCTGCTGCTGGGCCAAAGCCCGGCGGACTTTTGGAATTCGGATTGGGCCAGGCGAAGCCCCGATCGGAGGAGGGCGGCGCCGCCGCTATATTCTCGGCCGGCCGTGGCGTCGGGGTTGACCTCTCCGCCGCAGCGGCTGGTGCCGTGTTACCCGCTGCCGCGCCCGCAGGGCTGACCGCCAACGCGGGCTCGGGTCCCTGGACCGGCCTCGTTTGGATCGGTGGCGAAGTATTGGCACTCTGAACTGCCGGCATCGCGGCGGTCACATCGCCAGAGGGCAGCGCAATAGGCGGACCTTTCTTGATGTCGGGACCGGCTGTCCGGGTATCGTTCATTGCCGGCCCGGCATCGCCGCGCGGCGGCGCGGCAGCGGCTTGGTCGGGCGGCTGAGTTGGGATCGACGGTGCGGACGATGCCACCGGGCCACGCGCCGGGCTTTCCGATGCAGCGACGTGCTGGAGCACCGGCACCTTGGGGCGCGCGACATAGCTGCGGACGAAAGTGGTGACTGTCCACATCAGCACCGGTACGGCGATGATGACCGCGATGAGAATGATCACGCGCTGCAATACCGGTGTGTAGAGCCGGATATGGTCGTCGCGGTATTCGCCGTAATCGTCGTATTCGCGCATCACAACCGCCTCAATTCACCAGCGGGCGGGTGGTCGCAAGTTCGCGGCTTTCGAGCATCCGCCGCTGCGCGCCTCAACGACGCGCTATGCGGCGTTTTTCTTCAGTTTCTCCGCGACTCTTGCAGCGAAATACGTCAGTACCCCATCCGCTCCGGCTCGCTTGAAAGCAATCAGGCTTTCCATCATCGCCTTCTCGCCGTCGAGCCAGCCATTGCCCGCAGCAGCCATGATCATGGCATATTCCCCCGACACTTGGTAGGCGAAGGTCGGCATCCCGAAGGTGTCTTTGACCCGCTGCAATACGTCGAGATACGGCAGGCCAGGCTTCACCATCACCATGTCGGCCCCCTCGGCAATGTCGAGCTCTACCTCGCGCAGCGCCTCGTCCGTATTGGCCGGATCCATCTGGTAGGTCCGCTTATCGCCGATCAGCGTCGCATTCGAACCGATCGCATCGCGGAACGGACCATAGAACGCGGAGGCAAATTTCGCCGCATAGGCCATGATCGCAACATCGTTAAAGCCGGCCGCATCGAGCCCCTTTCGGATGGCGCCGACCCGGCCATCCATCATGTCGGATGGCGCGATGATGTCGCAGCCGGCCTGCGCCTCCACCAGCGCTTGCTGGACCAGGACTGCGACGGTTTCGTCATTGAGGATCACGCCATCGCGCAGGAGCCCATCATGGCCGTGGCTGGTGTACGGATCGAGCGCGACGTCACACAGCACGCCGATCTCCGGCACTTCCTTTTTGATGGCGCGAATGGCGCGGCAGACGAGGTTATCGGGATTGAGCGCTTCCGAGCCGGCCTCGTCCCGTCTTGCTGGATCGGTATAGGGAAACAAAGCCAGGCATGGGATCGCAAGCTTGGCGGCCTGTTCGGCGGCGCGTACGGCTTCGTCGACCGAAAGGCGCGCCACGTCCGGCATGGCGTCGATTGGCACGCGAACTTTCGTCCCTTCGACCACGAACAGCGGCCAGATCAGGTCATCGGCGGTGACGACGTTTTCGCGCACCATCCGGCGCGACCATTCGCTGCGCCGATTGCGGCGCGGGCGGACCGTAAGCTCGAGCCGCTCGGCCTCGATGTCGGCCGGCGCCGGGGCAAATCGGCTCCTTTCGAGCGGACGGCCGAATTTGATCGCCATAACAGGGCTCCAGGAGACGTAAAGGGTCCTTGGCC
>JBASAH010000039.1:0-5754 GCA_049650505.1 Xanthobacteraceae bacterium | reverse complement strand
AATACATCGTGATCGAACCGGTCGACCCGGACGTTTATTACGTGCCGATCTATGATCCTTACGTGGTCTACGGTCCCTGGCTGTGGCCGGCCTACACGCCGTTCTATTGGTACCCGCCGGGATATGTGGTCGGCGCCGCGGTCATCGGCTTTAGCGTTGGATTCTTCGTCGGCTCGGCACTGTGGTGTCATTACAATTGGGGCGGCGGCTGGGGCGGCCATTGGGGTGGCCCGGTCACCGTCAATGTCGTCCGCTACAATCAATTCAATCGTACCCATTTCGTGGCTGAACGAAACGGCTTCAGCAATTGGCAGTTCAATGCGGCTCACCGCGGCACGGTTGGATTCAAGAACGCGGCGCTGCGCCAGCAATTTGGCGGGCAGAACAATCTGCAGGGCGCGCGAGGCGCGTTCCAGGGTAACCTGCAGGGCAACCTGCACGGCACGCAGCAAGGCCCACAAGGCCAAATCCACGGCACGTTTCAAGGCAATCATACGTTCCAAGGTAATCAATCGTTACTGCACGGCGGAACGGGGCCGCTGAACACGAAAAGCAACACGAACGTCAACACCAATGCGCACGTCAATTCCAATGCAAACGTCAATACGAATGCAAACATCAACCGCAATCAGAACCAGAACCAAAACCAAAACCAAAACCAAAACCAAAACGTCAATCGCAACCGCAATGCCAACGTCAATCGGAACCTAAATGTTGGCGGCGGCAATCCGAACCGCGGCGGAAACTTCGTGCGCAACGCTGGTCCCCCGCAGGGCGGCAAGGGAGGAGGCGGTGGCAAGGGCGGTGACAAAGGACATCACTAAAGCATGATAAAGTTGACGATCATGCTCAAACAAAAACCCAAAGCGAGAGGACGATAACGGACATAGGCGGTCCGGTTTGGGTGAAACGAACGGCACAATTATCGATCTAAAATGTGATATTCTTCTGATGCCCTCGGCGCGGGTTAGCCAGACGATCTGTCAAATCGGGCCGAGACGAATCGACTTGGAGTAACAGTATGACAAGATCAGCACGAATTGCCGTGGCTGCGGCCTTGTTGCTGGCCGGAACTTCGCTCGCGACGGCAAAAAGCCGAGGGGCGCCCAGCGCGCATGGCAAGCCTTTCCATCCCAGCATCAACGAAACCACGTCGCGCCCTACCGTGGCTGACCCTTACTATCGCTTGTCCGATTCGTACTATGGCTATTCCGATCCGTACCGTGGCCTATTCGATTTTTATGCCGTGCCGCCTTATAGTCCGGGCTACACCTACGGCTACGTGAAACCGAGCGGCTGGCGATAGTCTAGCCACTAAGATAACGCGGCGCAGTCAAGCCGCGCTCTTTAGCGTATGCGCGTTCGCGCAGAGATACCTCGCCGTAAAGGAACGCGGACAGCCGAGCACTTGAAGCTGGTGCTCGATCCGGTCGCCACTTCGCCCAGTTCCGACCTCTTCCGGCAAACGTTTTGACGCGGCCAAGACCTCGAATATTGGATCTAACCAGCATCTGAGACTGAAAGTCTTGGTTAGCCAGGTAGTCTGTAAGCCGCAGTCGGTAGGGCGCTAGAGAATGAGTCATGAAGTTACTGGTTCATCCTCGAACTTGAAGCCAATTTTGTGTAGGCCCTCCAGCGCGGCTTTGCCGTACTCTTTCTCGATTTCTTTGGCCACGCTCGGTGCATAGGAGATGGGGTCAGCCTGCTCGTCGGTTTCCGGCACAATCATGACCAGCAGGCGGCCGGTTTCGTGGGAAATGTTACGGAAACTACGGTTCTCTCCGCGCGGCACAGAAATCATGTCGAGGGGGTCGAGCACGAGCATGTGTTCACCGTGATCGCCCCAAGCAATCTCGAAGCGGCCAGAGAGACAAAGAAAGTTCTCAACGGTGTTGAGATGGCGATGAAGGCCTGGCCCATTGCCTGGCTCACACTCAGCAATACTGACGATTAGGCCACGCGGACCTTTGACCGGCGCACAGGCGCTACGCCCCTGATAATCAGCCGGGGCCATAACCGGATAGACACGTCGGGCTGTTATCTTTTCGACGGCGCCAGGCGGAATACCGTGCGCTTCGAAGTTTTGACGTTGGTAAGTCTGCAGCCTTTTGAACCGAGCGACGCGTGCTTCCATCGCCTCGGGAGCGAGCGATTTAGTTCTCACGGCGATTTCCTCCATCAGCACAAAACCAAAGCCATCGGGTGCCGGCGCTTTGATGCTCTCGCTCTCGCGGCGGTGCTATCGAACCTTCCGGAACTTGTGCAGCGAGCGCAAATTATCCGGCCGTGGTCTATCTTTGTAGGTCTGGGGCCAATTGGTCCACGATACCTCGCCAACATAAAGATCGCCGCGGCTGTCAACCGCAAGGCCATGCGGGGCTAGGAACTCGGTGGCACCGAGGCCGGGACCAAGCCCGCCTAATCGAGAAATGCGTTTGCCCGTATTGTCGACGATGGTCACCCGCGGCCCAAGGTTAGGTACATTGCGGTTGACCGGCTGTACCGCGCCAAGTTCGCCGATGTAGCAAATGGGGCACTTGCCAGGGGGCATGAATAAGCCGCAAGGGCGATGCAAGTTGTTCCATTGCGTTTCGTATTTGCCGTTGCCGTCAAACACCTGCACGCGATGATTTTCGCGGTCGGCGACATAGACCCAGCCGTCGGCATCGCAGGTAATGTTGTGCGCTATGTTGAACTCGCCGGGATCGGTACCGGGTCCTCCCCAGGATAACAACAGCTTGCCGTTGGGGGCGTATTTGTGCACTCGCGAGTTGCCGTAACCGTCAGACACGTAGAGGTCACCCTGAGGCGACATTGCAGTGTGAGTGCAGCGATGGAATGGCTCGCCGCTCATATAGGGTGCCGGCTTGCCAGAGATGCCGAGCGTTAGCAGTACCTTTCCTTGCAGTGTGCACTGGCGAACCGTGTGGTCTCCGTCATCGGTCAGCCAGATCGTATCGTCGGGCGCCATGAATACGCCGTGCGCGCGGGGGAAGAGCCCTTCTCCGAATGAGCGGAGGAAATGGCCTTCACGATCGAACACGATCATCGGATGCTCGCCGCGATTAAAAACGTAGACGTTGTCATCCTTGTCGACGCCGACGCCACCAATTTCCTTGAATGACCAGCCCGGCGGCAGCTTCGCCCAGTTCTCCACTGGTTCGTATGCATACGCGCCGTCGCCGACGATAGCCATGTCCAGTCTCGGTTCGTTACCGATTGTGAAGTTTGTCACGAAGCAAAAAGCTTAGCCAGCCAAGGGTGAAGGCTAGGTGGGGTGGGAATTGGTGCCCGCGTTCCTACTCCGCCTTGATTCCCGCTGCGCGAATGACGTTGCCCCATTTTTCCGTTTCGGCGGCGATGAGTTTGCCGTAGTCGGCTGGCGAGCCCGGTAGTGGCATGCCGCCCATATCGGCGAGCCGAGCGTTGATCGTAGGATCGGTAAGACCCGCGTTAATCTCCCGATTGAGGCGTTCGATAATTTCGACTGACGTACGCCTTGGCGCAGCAACGCCGAACCACGAGCTTGCCTCGAAGCCTGGAACAAATTCTGCAACGGTGGGAATGTCGGGCAGCGCTTCGGAACGTTTGATCGTGCATACCGCCAACGGCCGCAGCCGGTCGGCACGGATATACGCGATCGACGCCGTCATGGTCGCGAACCCGACCTGGACTTGTCCGGCGATCAGATCGGCCATCGCAGGGCCATCGCCACGATAGGGCACGTGCTGAAGGTCGGCGCCGGTCATTGTGTTGAACAATTGTCCCGCCAAATGGCTCGCGGTCCCAATGCCGGCAGAGGCAAAGCTGAGCTTGCCTGGATTGGCCTTCGCGTACGCGATCAATTCCGGAATTGTCTTTACTGGAACCGACGGATAAACCTCGACCACATTCGGCACGCGCACTATGCCGCCGACCGGCGTCGTGTCACGAATAAAATCAAAGCTTAGATGCTCGTAAAGCGTGGGATTTGCCGCGACGGCCGGTGGGACCAGAAGGAGCGTGTATCCATCGGCTGGTGCATTCACCATTGTTTCAGCGCCGACATTGCCACCGGCCCCGGGACGGTTTTCGACGACGAATTGCTGGCCGAACCGTACTGACAGCCATTGGCCTATCAGGCGGGCGAGAATGTCGGATGTGCTGCCGGCAGCAAAGCCAACAATGATGCGCACGGGTCGCGCAGGATAGTTTTCAGCACGCGCGATGCCTGAAAAAACCGGCAGCGTGGCCGCGCCCGCCGCCAAATGCAGAAAGTGTCTACGGCCAAGCTGCATCGTTGCCCCGCGAGTTCAAACGTGGACGAATGATCTTTGCAGCCCCAGGAACATACGGCATCCTCTTCAGCTCGTGCAGGGGTTCTATCTGTGCGTTGAACATTCGCTTTCATCGATGCGGGACCACGGCGAGCGATTATTTGCCTGCATGCTCGTCCGCGACGTAGGCGATGCGCATGAAATTGGTGGCGCCCGGGGTGCCGAGCGGCAGGCCGGCAACCACGATGATGCGCTGGCCGGGCTCGGCGAACCGCTCCTTCAACGCAATGCGGCAGGCGCGCTCGACCATGTCGTTTTGATCGCGCGCGTCTTCGTCGATGACGCAGTGGACGCCCCAGACCATCGATAATTTCCGTCCTGCGGCATTGATCGGCGAAATGGCGACAATCGGGCACTTCGGCCGTTCGCGCGAGACCCGCAAACCTGTCGAGCCCGAGCTGGTCCAGCACACGATGGCCGACAGATCGAGCGTCTCGGCAACCTGCCGTGCGGCAGCGGCGATCGCGTCGGCGCCGGTTCGCTCCGGTTCGGTGTGCAGCACGTGCAGCGATGGCAGATAGGCGTTGTCGTCCTCGACCTCCTCGGCGATGCGGTTCATGGTTGCGACCGCCTCGACCGGATATTGTCCCGATGCCGATTCCGCCGACAACATGACAGCGTCGGCGCCGTCGAAGATCGCGGTGGCGACGTCGGAGACCTCAGCGCGCGTCGGCACCGGGCTCGCGATCATCGATTCCAGCATCTGTGTGGCGACGACGATCGGCTTGCCGGCGTAACGGCACGCGCGCGTCATCTCCTTCTGCACACCGGGGACTCGCTCGAGCGGCATTTCGACCCCGAGATCGCCGCGCGCTACCATTAACGCATCTGCGATTTCGAGAATTTCACCAAGCCGCGTCACTGCTTGCGGCTTTTCGATCTTGGCCATCACCGCCGCGCGGCCACGCGTCAGCTTTTTCGCTTCGGCAATGTCCTCCGGGCGCTGAATGAACGACAAAGCGATCCAATCGACGCCGGCATCGAGCGCGGCCTCGAGATCGGCAAGGTCTTTCGGCGCTAGCGCCGCCAGCGGCACGACAGTGCCAGGCAAGCTGACGCCTTTGCGGTTGGAGACTTTACCGCCGACTTCTACCCGGCTCACGATTCGCTGGTCGGTAACCTCCATTGCCTTGAGCCGCAGCTTGCCGTCGTCGACGAGAAGTGTATCGCCCGGCTTGATCGCGGCGAAGATTTCAGGATGTGCGAGCTGCACGCGGCTGGCGTCGCCTGGCGCCGGATTGGCGTCGAACGTGAAATCTTGCCCGGTATCGATGTTCGCTGCGCCGTCCTTGAAGGTGCCGACCCGTAACTTCGGACCTTGCAAATCGACCAACACGCCGATCGGGCGGCTGTATTCGGCTTCGATCGCGCGGATTATCGTCACCACTTCCCGCATGCGTTCGGGATTGGTGTGACTCATATTGATGCGAAACACGTC
>JBASAH010000038.1:0-3855 GCA_049650505.1 Xanthobacteraceae bacterium | reverse complement strand
GCGCTGCACCGCCAGCCGCTGCGCCGCCCGCGGCGGCCTTCGCCGCTTCTTCTTGGGCTTTGCGTTCCTTGCGCGGAATTGCCTTTTGCGGATTGTTGCGCTTCGTCCGCTTCATGACCCCTGCCGCATCGAGAAAGCGCATGATGCGATCGGACGGCTGCGCGCCTTTGCCGATCCAGGCCTTGGCCTTTTCAAGATCGAATTTCAGCCGCTCGGTTTTGTCCTTTGGCAATAGCGGATTGAAATAACCGATGCGTTCAATGAAACGCCCGTCACGGGGACTGCGGCTGTCGGCAACGACGATGTGATAGAACGGTCGTTTTTTAGTGCCGGCGCGCGCCATGCGAATGACCAGAGACATTCAGTTTCCTTTCGTTTGGATGTGAAGTGGTGAAATCACTTTTTCTTTCCCGAGCCTGAAAGATTGCCAGGAAACTTGCTGCCGAGACCCGGTAAACCACCGGGCAATCCAGGAAAATTAGGCGGCAGGCCCGGCATTCTCGGCGGCAGGCCTGAGGCGGGCGCGCCAGGTGCACCAGGTGCGCCAGGCAGGCCGCCCGGCAATTTTTCCGCAAGCTTCGCCATCTCTTCCGCGCTTGGCATGCCGCCGCCGAGACCAAGCATATTGGCGAGGCCGGCCATCGGTCCGCGCTTGGCGCCGCCCATGGCTTTCATCATGTCCGCCATGGTGCGGTGCATTTTAAGGAGCTTGTTGATGTCTTCCGGCTTGGTGCCGGAGCCGGCCGCGATGCGCCGCTTGCGGCTCGCTTTGAGCACATCCGGGTTGCGGCGTTCCTGCGGCGTCATCGAGTCGATGATCGCCATCTGCCGCTTGAGCACTTTCTCGTCGAGATTGCGCTCGGCAAGCTGGTTTTTGATTTTGCCAATGCCGGGCAGCATGGACATCAAGCCGGCCATGCCGCCCATGTTCTGCATCTGCACGAGTTGCTCGCGCAGATCGGCGAGATCGAACGCGCCTTTGCGCATTTTCGCGGCGACGCGCGCAGCCTTCTCCGCATCGATGGTCGCGGCGGCTTTCTCGACCAGCGAAATGATATCGCCCATGCCGAGAATGCGGTCGGCAATACGCGCTGGATGAAAATCCTCGATCGCGTCGAGCTTCTCGCCGGTGCCGATAAGCTTGATCGGCTTTCCGGTCACCGCGCGCATCGACAGCGCGGCGCCGCCGCGGCCGTCGCCGTCGACGCGGGTGAGCACGATGCCGGTCAAATCGAGCCGTTCATTGAAAGCGCGCGCCAGATTGACCGCGTCTTGGCCGGTCAGCGCATCGGCGACGAGCAGCACTTCATGCGGATTGGCGGCCCGGCGTACGTCCGCCGCCTCGGTCATCAGCGCCTCGTCGAGCGTGAGCCGGCCGGCGGTGTCGAGCAGCACCACGTCATAGCCGCCAAGCCGCGCCGCCTCTTTGGCGCGCGCTGCGATCTGGACCGGTGTCTGGCCCGCGACCGCCGCCAGCGTTTCGATGCCGGTCTGCCGTCCAAGTACCGCGAGCTGTTCCATCGCCGCGGGACGGCGCGTATCGAGCGAAGCCATCAGCACTTTGCGCTTGGCGGCTTCGGTCAGGCGCTTTGCGATCTTCGCAGTGGTGGTGGTTTTGCCGGAGCCCTGCAGTCCAACCATCATGATGGCAATCGGCGGCGCCGCATTGAGATCGATCGGCTGCGCACTCGCGCCAAGCGTCTCGATCAATTGATCGTGCACAATCTTCACGACCATCTGGCCGGGCGTGACCGACTTGATCACCTCGACGCCGACCGCGCGCTCTTTGACTGCCTCGGTAAAGCTGCGCGCGACGTCGAGCGCTACGTCGGCTTCGAGCAGGGCGCGCCGCACTTCGCGCAGCGCCGTTTCGACATCGGCTTCCGACAGCGCGCCGCGCCGGGTGAGCCGGTCGAGAATCCCATTCAGACGATCCGCAAGACTGTCGAACATCGTTTCCCTTCACCTCTCCCCGCGGGAGAGGGAGAAAGCACAATGGCGCCCGAGGGCGCATCGCGCTGTCGGGCGGTTGCCTCCGGCCTCCGGGGCCGGTCGGCGGTTGAATTTAGTCTCTATTACAAGAGCCCGCGGAACCTAGTGACGGCGGTTTGGGCTGTCAACCGAGGTAACCCGCAGTCAGCCCGGCGACGGCTGTCCGGGCTTAAGCACGACATAAACGTTCACGACCAGCTTTTTGGCGTCGGTGGTCGTCGGATCCGTGACGTATTCCTCGATGAACATGTCCTTGGCCTCGAGCCGCTTGTCGTCGAGGTAATTGGTGATCGCCTCGTAAGTGTTGTCGAGGTCGTCATACGAACCGCGATGGACGAATTTGAGCGCCTTGCCTTCAGGTGAACGGCCGAGGGCAAGGTCACCCCGCGGCGGATTTTTCGGCGCGTCGGAGATCGGCACGGCGGCCTGATATTCGAAGCCCGTATCATCGGTCGCGGTGAAGATCGTCATCGGCGGGCCGTCTGGCTTGATGCCTTCCTTGTCGAGATAACTTTTGACCTTCTTGAACGAGCCGGTGATGATTTCGAAGGCTTTGTCCCAGGTCCCGCTGCCTTTGACATAGATGATCGTCTTCGCGGTCAACGCGGCGTCCTCGCCGAAAGCATCGCTAGGCTGTGCGGGCGCGGTTTCGGTTGCGCTTGGCGCGGACGGATTGGGTGGGCTCGATTTTGTCTGTCCGAATGCCGGCGCGGCAACTGGTAAAGCGGCCATCGCCGCCACCAAACCCGCGCGAAGCAATGCAAAACCCATCGCGTTCTCCTTACTTGAGCGCCGGCTCGCCCGTCGTTTCCGATCTGAGATTGGTCGCTAGTGTCCCGATTCCGAAGTTCGCACGCTTTATCGGCACGCTCTCATGCGAACTTCGGAATCAAAGGGACACTACCAACTATATAATTCTAGTGCGGTTTTTTGTTCCTATGCGAGCTTCCGACTGAACTGTAGGAACTTCAAATCCACCGCACTACCTTGCCCTTATCACGTCCCAGCGATCTCGCCTTGCCCAAATTTCCGGCGCTGCTAGGAGTGGATTAGCTTCGAGCCTGGTTTGAGTATGGTTTGAATGTGCTTTGAATGTGCTTTGAATCTGGGCAGTCGGCCGCTCATATAGACGGTGACATTTCGGCTTTATTGCGGGGGTTACTCATGGGCGCTCGCTATATCGGCGCTTTGGCGAACCGGGACTTCGTCAAGATGAACGGCCTCGGCAACGAGATCGTCATCGTCGATCTGCGCCGCACGCCAAAGCCGATCGAGGCGGCTGCCGCGCGCGCCGCCGCGCGGCAGGAGCCATACGATCAGATCATGGCGCTTTATCCAGCGCGCGGCAGCGCCGATGCGGCAGTTCGGATCTACAACAGCGACGGCTCGGAAGCCGGCGCGTGCGGCAATGGCATGCGCTGCGTCGCCGCGCTTGTTGCCGACGAGACCGGCCGCACGGATTTGAATTTCGAAACGCCCGCTGGCGTGATCTCCTGCCGGCGTGCGGCGGGCGGCCTTTTCACCGTCGACATGGGGCGTCCGCACTGGCGCTGGGACGAGATTCCGCTGTCGCGAGAATTTGCCGATACCCGAGCCATCGAGCTCAGCTACGGGCCGACCGGGGCGCCAATTTTGCAATCGCCGTCGGCGCTGAGCATGGGCAACCCGCATGCCATCTTCTGGGTCGCGGACCCGGCCGCTTACGACCTCGCTTCGATCGGTCCTGCGCTCGAGCATGATCCGCTGTTTCCGGAGCGCGCCAATATTACCCTTGCCGCGACACCGTCGCGCGACCGTGTCGTGATCCGGACCTGGGAGCGTGGCGCGGGATTGACCAAGGCTTGCGGATCGGCGGCCTGCGCC
>JBASAH010000037.1:0-10246 GCA_049650505.1 Xanthobacteraceae bacterium | reverse complement strand
GACCACCGGCGGCCAGCACGCGCCAGGTTTCGCGCAACAGCTCAATCGGATCGGGCGACATTTCCAGTGCGTGCACCAGCAGCACGCGATCGACCGCCGAATCGGTTAGCGGCAACTCATCTTCCTCGACCAGTGCGGCCAAGGCCGGGCGCGTCGAGGGCCAGCGCACCACGCCTTGCGGCGCCGGCATCAAAGCGAGGCAGCGTTCGGCCTCGCCACGGAATAGGCCGAGGTAGGGCGTCGTGTAGCCGATACCGAGGACCCGCAATGCGCGGGCGTCCTTCCAGCGCGCGCGGATGCCGCGGCCAATGAAACGGCGCGCCACCACGCCGAGGTGCTGGGCGTAGAAATTGCGGAGGTCAACGACATCCATGGCAGCAAAATAGCATGTCACCGCATGTCGCGCCCTTGCGGATAATGACGCCAAATGCCTACCTTTAGGCCATCGTGATTTATCGTTACCGCCCGCTTTTCGAGCGCGCAAAATGGGACAGTCATGCCAGCGCAAACTTATTTGTTCGGTTGTTTGAGCGATAATTTCGGGGTGCTGCTGCACGATCCGGAAACTGGTGCCACTGCCTCAATCGATGCCCCGGAAGCCGGGCCGGTCGAGGCGGCGCTTGAGAAAACCGGCTGGCGGCTCACCGATATTCTCGTCACCCATCACCACGCCGATCACACCGCCGGTATTGGCGAGCTCAAAGCGCATCACCACTGCCGGGTGACCGCGCCCCGCCGTGAGGCGCAGCGCATCGCCCATGTCGACGCGACAGTCGCGGAAGGCGAGGCGGTGAAGGTTGGCTCGTTGCAAGGGCGCGTGCTCGACACGCCAGGACATACCGCCGGTCATATTTCCTTTGTTTTCCCGGCGGACAAGCTCGCCTTTGTCGGCGACACGCTGTTTTCCATCGGCTGCGGACGCGTCATCGAAGGCGATCCGCAAATGATGTGGAATTCGCTCCTCAAGCTTCGCGACCTTTCCGACGATACGCGCTTTTATTGCGGCCACGAATATACCGAAGCCAATATCCGATTCGCCAAGAGCATCGAGCCGAACAACAAGGCGCTCGCGGCGCGTGCCGAAGAGGTGGCAAAGCTCCGCGCAGCGGGCAAGCCCTCCATCCCGGCAACGATCGGCGCCGAGAAGGCGGCCAATCCGTTTCTTCGCGCCGATGATTCCGAACTTGCCAAATCGCTCGGCCTCGCCGGCCAGCCGGCTTGGAAAGTGTTCGCCGAAATCCGTGAGCGGAAGAATCGCTTTTGATGGCCGCGCTGAGCGCACAAGACATTATCAGGATGCTCGCTCTCAAACCGCACCCGGAGGGCGGCCATTTCCGCGAAACCTTCCGCGACCCAAACCAGATCGCCGCTCGCCGCTCGGTCTCGACCGCGATTTATTTTCTGCTCGCGCGCGGGGAACGTGCGCACTGGCATCGCATCGACGCGGTGGAAATCTGGCATTGGTATGCCGGCGCACCGTTGCAGCTTGAAATCGCTGCGGCGGCCGGCCGGGTGGAGCGCGTGACGCTCGGCGGCGATATCTCAGCGGGGTTGCGTCCTCAGGCGGTGGTCCCGCCGCAGGCCTGGCAGGCGGCGCAAACGTTAGGCGACTGGACGCTGCTGGGCTGCACCGTCGCGCCCGGGTTCGATTTTGCCAAGCATGAAGTGGCGCCGCAGGGATGGTCGCCGGAATGATCTAAGCGATTGTGGCGATGGTTGCCGCGTCAGGCGAAATATTGCCCGCCATTCACGCTCAGGGTCGAGCCGGTGAACAGGCCGGCATCGTCTGAGGCCAAAAACACCACGCAGCGCGCGATCTCTTCCGGCTCGCCCAGCCGCCCGATCGGGATCTGCGGCAGGATGTTTTTCTGCAACACCTCTTGCGGCATCGCCTTGACCATGTCGGTCGCGATATACCCCGGACAGATTGCATTGACGGTAATGCCGGCGCGGGCGCCTTCCTGCGCCAGCGCCTTGGTGAAGCCGATTTCGCCGGCCTTGGCGGCAGAATAATTGGTCTGCCCGAATTGTCCCTTCTGTCCATTGATCGAGGAAATATTGATGATGCGGCCGAACTTACGTTCGCGCATACCCTCGATCACGTTGCGGCACATGTTGAACAACGATCCGAGGTTGGTGTTGATCACCTCGGTCCATTGCTCAGGCTTCATGCGGTGAAGCTGCGCGTCGCGCGTAATGCCGGCATTATTGACCAGAACGTCGATCGGTCCGAGCGCGGCTTCGACCTGTTTGACGCCGGCTGCGCACGCCTCGAAGGAAGAAACGTCCCACTTGAAGACACCGATGCCGGTTTCGGTCTTGAATTTCTGCGCCGCCTCGTCGCTGCTGCCGTAATTTGCAGCGACGTTGAAGCCGGCCGTCTTCAAACCCTTGCTGATCGCAGCGCCAATGCCGCGCGTACCGCCGGTGACGAGTGCAACGCGGGCCATGATGCCCTCTATCGTTCAACGCACATGGCGATGCCCATGCCGCCGCCGATGCACAATGTGGCGAGGCCTTTTTTCGCGTTCCGCTTCTGCATCTCATAGAGCAGCGTCACCAGCACGCGTGTTCCAGACGCCCCGATCGGATGGCCGAGCGCAATTGCGCCGCCGTTGACATTCACTTTGTTGGTGTCCCAGCCGAGATCTTTGTTGACGGCGCACGCTTGCGCCGCGAATGCCTCGTTGGCCTCGACGAGATCAAGGTCGCCGACATTCCAGCCGGCTTTTTTAAGCGCCGCGCGTGAAGCCGGAATCGGACCAGTGCCCATGATTTTCGGATCGACGCCGGCCTGGGCCCACGACACGATGCGCGCCAGCGGTGTCTTGCCGAGCTTGGCCGCCTCACTGGCTTTCATCAGAACCACCGCGGCGGCGCCGTCATTGATGCCGGAGGCATTGGCGGCCGTCACGGTGCCTTCCTTGTCAAAGGCGGGCCGCAATTTGCTGATCGCTTCCAGCGTGGTGCCATGCTTGGGATATTCGTCGGCATCGACGATGATGTCGCCCTTGCGGCTCTTGACGGTGACCGGCGTAATCTCATCCTTGAACCTGCCGGACTTCTGCGCCGCTTCCGCCTTATTCTGCGACGCGACAGCGAAAGCATCTTGCTGCTGGCGGGTAATCTGCCATTGCCGCGCGACGTTCTCGGCGGTGTTGCCCATGTGATAGCCGTTAAACGCGTCCCATAGGCCATCCTTGATCATCGTATCGATCATCTCGAAGTTGCCCATTTTGACGCCGCCGCGCAGGTGGGCGCAGTGTGGCGCGACGCTCATCGATTCCTGGCCGCCGGCGACGACGATTTCGGAATCGCCGTTGACGATTGCCTGGTAGCCAAGCGCGACAGTGCGCAGGCCCGAGCCGCAAAGCTGATTGACTCCCCAAGCCGGCGTCTCGACCGGCACACCAGCCGCGACAGAGGCTTGGCGTGCGGGGTTCTGACCTTGGCCTGCGGTCAAAATCTGACCCATGATGACTTCCGAGACCCGCGGCGCTTCGACGCCGGCGCGGTCCAGCGCCGCCTTGATGGCGGTCTTGCCGAGTTCATGGGCCGGCAACGACGCGAGTGCGCCATTGAATGCGCCGACGGGCGTTCGCGTCGCACTAACAACGACGACATCGTCTTTCATGGCATGTTCCTTCCGGGGTGTTTGGGGCCATTCAGGACGCGGATTGACCGCAAGCACTTGATATATGTCATAGGGACGCCGCCTAACCTCCACAAGCCGCAAAGGCGCGCCAGCTCTGCCGCATCCTTCGCATGCCTCGCCGTTTCCGGCCCCGGGGCGCCTCGTGACCCGACAAAAGGGTAGCAGCGGCGGGCGAAAGCGCCTATTTTGGCAGCAAAGTTGCGTGCTCGCCCAAACTAACGGCTTTTCCGGGAAAACTTGAAAAATTCATGTCCGAAACAGCGACCAAGACCGCCGAGCCTGTCACGATCAAGAAATACGCCAACCGGCGGCTCTATAACACCGGCACGAGCACCTATGTCACGCTCGAAGACCTTGCCGCGATGGTCAAGAATGGCGAGGACTTTGTCGTCTATGATGCCAAGACGGGCGAGGAGATAACGCGTTCCGTTTTGACCCAGATCATCTTCGAACAAGAAAACAAGGAGGGCCAAAACCTCCTGCCGATTGCATTCCTGCGCCAGCTGATCCGGTTCTACGGCGACAGCATGCAAATGCTGGTGCCACGCTATCTCGAAGTTTCGATCGACTCGCTGACGCGCGAACAGGAGAAATTCCGGCAGCAAATGGCGCAAGCCTTTGGCGTCGGGGCCTTCACTTCACTGGAAGATCAGGTCCGGCGGAACATGGAAATGTTCGAGCGCGCCTTCGCCATGTTCGCGCCTTTTGCGCGGCGGGAGAGCGCAGGCGGCGAGGCGGTTTCGGAAGCCGAAAAAGGGGCGGGCAAGTCCGGCGATATCGATGACCTCAAGCGTCAACTCGACGAGATGAAGCGGAAGGTCGACCGGCTCACCGACAAAGGTCCCGCCCGGGAATAGCGCAACCCGTTTCAGGCGCGGTCCGCGCCCTCAACTTCGATTTGCCGCGTCGCGCTGCGCATGCCGACAATAAAACCAGCCAACACGTCCACTAGGGCGATCGCCATCAGCAGGAAGAAAGTCGATGTCGCCGCCCGTTGCACCAGAAGAAATTCGACCAGCATGCCGATGAATAGCGCCATCGCCAGAACATGATCCATGGCGCTGCGCATGCCGGCGCGGGTCGATTTGATCAGCTCGACCCAGAGCAGGAAAATGGCGAAGGCGAGGAGAATATCCTCCCAGGTCAGTACCCAATCCTGGCCCGACATCATGTGTACGGTGGTGACGGTTGATGTCCAGCTCACGCCGGGCGTGAGAAACGCGATCATGTTGTAGATGGCGAATGGAATGAGCAGCAGCGGAAAACCGAGCGCAAACATGATCCATCTCTCTCAAGCGCAGTCGTATTTGTGGAACGCGCGGCAGCGCAGAAGAGGTCCTGCGCTGGAGAATTCGGATCGTATAGGCTCCGAGCGTGCGCAGACAAGGCTGCGCAACGGATAGAACTCAGGTTTCGGACTTTTTGGTCAGTACTTGCCGACCGCGGTACATCCCGGTTTTCAGATCGATGTGGTGTGGTCGGCGCAACTCGCCCGAGTCCTTGTCCTCGATATAGGTCGGGGCCTTCAACGCATCGGCAGACCGCCGCATGCCGCGCCTGGAAGGCGATGTTTTTCTTTTTGGCACGGCCATGGTCGTTCTCCTTTATGCGATCTGCCGCTCGGATGGCGGCTTATAGAAGAATGGCGGCCGCTAGGCCAGGGTCAAAACTCATTATTTCCGCGAGCCGCGTTACGGACTCTAGAGCTTAAGATCCACGCACGCAGGCATCCAACCCGCTGAATTCGATCGACCGCCGCTGATAGAGCGCGGCGAGGCGCCGCACCAGGACGCTTGGGATCCGGGCGCTGCGCGCAATCGGATTGGGCAGGATCGCCGCCAGTTCCGCCGCCTCAGCTGGATTAAGATCGCGGGCAGATTTGCCAAACGCCCAGCGCGCGCCGGCTTCGGCCCCGAATTCACCGTTGGGTCCCCATTGGGCGATATTTAAATAGATTTCGAGAACGCGCCGCTTCGGCAAGACCAGATTGAGCCAGAGCGCCAACGGGAATTCGAGTGCCTTGCGGACGAAGCTGCGGCCTTCCCATAGGAACAAGTTTTTCGCCGTTTGCTGCGTAATCGTTGAAGCGCCGCGTGCCTCGCCGATCTCATCGGATTGCTGCATCGCCTCGCGAATTGCGCCAAGATCCACGCCACGATTGCGGCAAAAGCTGCCATCCTCAGCGACGATCACCGCGAGTCGCAGCGCCGGTGCAATACGATTGAGAGAGACAACGATGCGCTGGACGCGCTTGCCGGTGGCCCAGCGCCAAAGGATAGGGGTCGAAACCGGATCGACAAACCGATAAAGCGGCGCGAGCGCATAGGGAATGAGCAGAACGGCAACGGCGAGAATAACCAAGCCCCTGACAAGCCGTCGCACGAAAAAGCCCCTCTGCGTTGCGATCGAATGTGCTGTGATCGAAGACGCAAGCGCCCGAGCTTATCGCGATCCTAGTCGCGCGCGTAGCCGATCAGCGGCTTCCTCTTGCGTCCCAGCAGGATGAGAAGGGTGGCTGCGATGCCGACGACCACCCAAGCCGGCAAATCAAAGCCGCCCTGCAGATAAGGGTCCCATGCCCATGAAAGTCTCTGTTTCAGCCAATTCTGCACGGTATTGAGACTGTTCTGATCGACAATCGCCCATACATCGTCCAGCTTGGTGTAGAGGAGGTCATGATTGGCAATGGATTTCGTGCCGTCGTAGACGAAGAGCACGAACGCCGTGGCAAGCAGGCACAGGCCGATAAATCGAAACAAAAATTTGATCATGACGCTGACTGCAGGGCACTCGGCTGGTTAAGGTGAGAATGAGCCATTACCCCTCCGCGCGCGCGAGTTCAATGCATTTGCCGGCGTGGCCGGGCATGGCCTCGCCGCCGCTGCGGCCGGTCCTCCACAACAGCGATTGCCAGCGGCGACGCTTGGACGCGGCGGTTGCATGAAGGGCAACGGCGGAGGTCCTTGAGTATGGGGCGCAGCTTTCGCTAAAGTTCCAGCCGGCTTCGCCTTGGGGCTTTGCTTTGAGGCTTTGCTTTCGGGCTTTGCATTGGGGCTTTGCTTTAGCGCGTTCATTCACCGGCAGGCGATCGAGATGGCGGCCAAAAACGGCGGCACGCAGCGTCCGACCTTCACCGATCAGGAAGCTCTGCTATTTCATAGTCAAGGCCGGCCGGGAAAACTCGAAGTCGTCGCCACCAAGCCGATGGCCACGCAGCGCGATCTATCGTTGGCCTATTCGCCGGGCGTCGCGGTTCCGGTCCTCGCCATCGCTGACGATGAGAGTAAAGCCTTCGACTACACGACCAAGGGCAATTTCGTCGCGGTGATCACCAATGGCACCGCCATCCTCGGCCTGGGCAATCGCGGCGCCTTGGCCGCCAAGCCGGTGATGGAAGGCAAGGCGGTCTTGTTCAAACGTTTTGCTGATATCGATTCCATCGATCTCGAAGTCTCGACCGAGGACCCCGACGAGTTCATCAATTGCGTCAAACTGCTCGGCAAGGGCTGGGGCGGAATCAATCTGGAAGACATCAAGGCGCCGGAATGTTTCATCATCGAGCAGAAGCTGCGCGAACTGCTCGACGTGCCGGTTTTCCACGATGATCAGCACGGCACCGCGATCATCGCCGCGGCCGGGCTGATCAATGCCTTGGAGCTTACGGGACGCGAGGCTGCAACGACCAAGCTCGTTTGCAACGGCGCTGGCGCCGCCGGCATAGCCTGTCTCGAACTTCTGCGCGCGATCGGCTTTCGTCCGGAAAATCTCGTCCTCTGCGACACCAAGGGCGTCATCTATGAGGGCCGCACCGAGGGCATGAACCAGTGGAAGTCGGGCTTTGCCGTCAAGACCAAGGCGCGCACGTTGACCGAGGCCCTGGCGGGCGCCGACGTGTTTTTCGGCCTGTCGGCGAAGGGCGCGGTTACGCAGACGATGGTGAAGTCGATGGCGCCGAAGCCGATCATCTTCGCCATGGCCAATCCCGATCCGGAAATCACCGTTGAGGAGGTCGCGGCGGTACGCTCTGACGCCATCATGGCGACCGGGCGCTCCGATTATCCGAATCAGATCAATAACGTGCTCGGCTTTCCCTACATCTTCCGCGGCGCGCTCGACGTGCGAGCACGCGCGATCAATATGGAAATGAAGATCGCCGCCGCGCAAGCGTTGGCAGCGCTCGCACGCGAGGACGTTCCCGACGAAGTTGCCGTGGCCTATGGCGCGCGCCCGAAATACGGACCCGACTACATCATTCCGGTGCCGTTCGATCCGCGGCTCATTTCCGACATTCCGCCGGCGGTCGCGCAAGCGGCAATGGACTCGAAAGTCGCGCGGCGGCCGATCCCGGATATGGAAGCGTATCGGCAGCAACTGCGCAGCCGGCGCGATCCGATCGCCGGTGTGCTGCAGGGCGTTTTCGAACGACTGCGCCGCCGACCGCGACGTGTCGTTTTCGCCGAGGGCGAAGAGGAGCAGGTAATCCGCGCCGCCGCCATTTTTGTCCAACAAGGCCTTGGAACGGCTTTTTTGGTTGGACGCGAACCCCGCGTGCGCGAAACCGCGGCGGCGCTTGGCGTCGAGCTTGGCGGCAATATCGAAATCATCAACGCCGCCATTTCCTCGCGCAATTCCGCCTATACCGCCTACCTTTATGAGCGGCTGCAGCGCCGCGGCTTTCTGCAGCGGGATTGCCAGCGGCTCGTCAACCAGGACCGTAATCACTTCGCCGCCTGCATGGTCGCGCTCGGCGACGCCGATGCGATGGTCACCGGCGTTACGCGCAATTTCTCGGTGGCGTTGGAAGATGTCCGGCGCTGCATCGATGCAAAGCCCGGTCACCGGGTGATGGGCATCTCGATGGTTCTGGCGCGCGGCCGCACCGTGCTGGTCGCTGACACTGCGGTCACCGAGATGCCCGGGGCCGCCGACCTTGCCGAAATCACGATCGAGGCGGCGCGGGTAGCGCGTAACCTTGGCTACGAGCCCCGCGTCGCGCTGCTCGCGTTCTCTACTTTCGGCCATCCGGCCGGCGAGCGTTCGGAGCGGGTGCAGGAAGCGGTGCAGCTATTGGACGAGCAGCGCATCGATTTCGAATATGACGGCGAAATGGCCGCCGATGTCGCGCTGAACATGGAATTGCGCGAAGCCTATCCATTCTGTCGACTTTCCGGTCCCGCTAACGTGCTGATCATGCCGGCGTTTCACTCCGCTTCGATCTCGACCAAAATGCTGATGGAGCTGGGCGGCGCCACCGTTATCGGTCCCATGCTGGTCGGCCTCGACCGCTCCGTGCAGATCGTTCCGCTTTCGGCGAACGATGCGCAGCTCGTCAACATGGCGGCGATCGCCGCGTTCAATGTCAGCGCCTAGGAAACGATTTTTCCCGGCCGGCGGAGGGGCAAATGCAAAAAAGACCGGACTGGGTATGGCCCGGCGGCAAACGTATTGCCGTTGTGTTCAATGTCTGTCTCGAAGCTTGGTCGGACGGCAAGGCGCCGGGCATCAGCCCGATGGGCAATCCGCTTCCAGCCGGCGTGCTCGACACGATGGCGATCTCGTGGGCCGCTTACGGTGTCGAGGTCGGCATTCACCGTTTGATGGATGGACTTGGCCGACATGGCGCCAAAGCCAGCGTGATGGTGAACGCGATCATCGCGGAACGCTCGCCCACGACGGTGCGCGCCGTCGCCAAGGCCGGCCACGAGGTATTGTCGCATTCCTACGCCATGGATGTGATTCCGGCGCTTCTGTCTGAGGATGAGGAGCGGCGAAACATCGTACGATGCAGCAAGCTTCTTGCCGAGGCCTCCGGAAAGCCGGTTCGCGGCTGGCTATCGCCGCGCGGTACATCGAAACCGTCTACGGCCAAACTCCTCGCCGAGGCCGGTTACCGCTGGTATGGCGATGTGTTCGATGTCGATCTTCCGTATGTCATCAATTATGGGAACAGTCGGATCGTGGCCATTCCCCTGTCGTATGACGTCAACGACATGCCCGCCATGAAGTACGGCCATCCGCCGCGCTTGATGCTCGAGTCCTACAATGAGGTGATCGAGATCGCCCGCGCCGGTAACGAAATTCGCATTATCGATGTGACCAGCCATGCGCATATTTTTGGCCATCATCGAGGTGCCTACTTTTACGAGAAGATCGTCGCGCAAGCGATGTCGTCACCTGACATCTGGGTCGCCACCCGCGCCGAAATTGCCGATCATGTTTTAGCCATCGCGGCGGATTAGAAGACGAAAACGATGGAAATTCTTGCATGATTGCGTTCGAAATGGCCGAGCCGACTTCGCTGCAAGCCGCAATCGCGATGCTCGATCCGCGGGAGGCGACGATCCGGCCCGTTGCCGGGGGCACGGCGCTGATGTTGATGATGAAAGCCGGCGTGTTCCAGCCCACCCGCCTCGTCAGCCTGCATCGTCTCGAGCCGGAGCATGCACGCATTGCCGTGAGCGGCAGCGGAGAACTGCGCATCGGCGCCATGGCGACCCTGAGCCAGCTCGAGCACGATCACAATTTGGCCACGCGCCTGCCGGTGGTCAGACGCGCGTTGCGCACGCTGTCCAATCCCCGTGTGCGTAATGT
>JBASAH010000036.1:0-3436 GCA_049650505.1 Xanthobacteraceae bacterium | reverse complement strand
GCTCACCGCCGGGCCGAACACCACGATGGCGGCAAAAATCGCCAGCAGCAGCGCTTCGAGCGCCAGCATCCAAGGCAGCGCCGCGCGGCGCGCCTCCCCCGCCGACAGAATGAGCGCCGCGGTCGCGGCCGCCGCGACAAGAAACGCGGCAATTGCCAAAAGCTTGCCGGCAATGCCGAAATCGCTGGTGACGAATTCGGCGCCAGCGATGACAAAACTGCCGGTGACTTGCGCGGCAAACAGCCCGAACAGGCTCAGATAAGTATAGCTGTCGAGATAACCGGCGACGAAACTGAGCAGCACCGGCATTGCCAAGGGCGCCGGCGGGTCTTCGCGCCGCGCGATCAATTCGGTCATGATGATCTCCGCTCGGTTTCGCCGCGCAGTTGCCTGGAGCGCGAGATCGCCAACGCGTCCACGCGCGCCGTCGCGCACTATGCACCCTTGTGCTACGCTGGCGAACCGGGACTTTCAGGAAACTTGTTCGCGAGAGTCACGCAACAAGAGTCGCGCGAGATGATCAGTCTGCACGCCGGATCGGCCATCACGGCGGCGTTTCTGGCTTCGCTGGTCGAAGCGGTCGAGGCTTTGACCATCGTGCTTGCCGTCGCCATCGTGCGCGGCTGGCGGCCGGCCGGTCTCGGCGCGATCGCGGGCCTTCTCGTGCTGGCGCTCATTGTTGTCGCATTGGGCCCGCTGCTCGACCGCGTGCCGCTCAATGTGCTGCAGATCGCGATCGGAATTTTGCTCCTGTTGTTCGGCATGCGCTGGCTGCGCAAGGCGATCCTGCGCGCCGCAGGAATCATTGCGCTGCACGACGAAACGACCGCCTTTGCCAGCGAAACGGCAGAATTGCGCGAACAGGCGCGCCAGCATGAGCAACGGCTCGACTGGCTGGCCGGTCTCGCAAGCTTCAAGGCGGTGCTGCTGGAAGGGCTTGAAGTGGTCTTCATCGTCATCGCGGTCAGCGCCGGCCGCGGCGTGTTGTTGCCGGTGAGCGCGGCGGCGTTCGCCGCCTGTTTGCTGGTCGCGCTGAGCGGCATCCTCATCCACCGGCCGTTGGCGCGCGTTCCGGAGAATGCGTTGAAATTTGCGGTGGGTGTAATGCTGTCCGCCTTCGGTCTGTTCTGGACCGGCGAGGGCTTTGGCGTCGCCTGGCCGGGCGCGGATCTGGCAATCCTCGCTTTCATCGCGCTATTGCTCGCCACCGCGCTCGCCTGCGTTGCGCTGCTCAAAGGCCGTGCCCTCGCCAGCGGCGCGTCGTGAAGAACGCGCCATGAAAGGTCTGCCATGAAAAACTTGGCAGCGCCGCTGCGCGAGCTCGCCGGATTGTTTGTCGAAGACGGCGCGCTGGCGCTCGCCATCGCCGCCGTCGTGGTCCTTGCCGGGATTGTCGCCGCGCTTGTGCCAGCCGCGGCATGGTTGAGCGGCTCTTGGCTGAGCGGCGCCATTCTGCTGCTCGGCTGCCTTGGCGTGCTGGTTGCGAATGTGCTTATGGCGAAGCGCTCGTCCCCGCGGAGGCGGGGACCCAGGCTGGTTTACGCGAAACTGGATTCCCGCCTTTGCGGGAATGAGCGGAAGTTGGTCCCGGAAAGCCTTACCCCGTCGCCCGCCGGCAGGCTTCCCACAGCCGCCGCGCCGAAGCCGGCATATCGAGATGCGCCCCGGCGCCGCCCGGGATGGCATCGGCGACCGCGTTCATCACCGCAGCGATGGCGGCGGTGGTGCCGGCCTCGCCGACGCCTTTGACGCCGAGCGGATTGGTGGTCGCCGGCACGTTATGCATGGCGTCGCGCAGCGGCGGCATGTCCTCGGCGCGCGGCATGGCATAATCCATGAACGAGCCGGTGACGAGCTGGCCGCTGTCGTCATAAATCGCGCTCTCCATCAGAGCCTGGCCGATGCCTTGCGCCAGCGAGCCCTGCAGCTGGCCCTCGACGATCATGGTATTGAGCGGCGTGCCGCAATCATCGACCGCGGCGTAGGCGACAATCGCCATGTGTCCGGTATCGGGGTCGATCTCGACCTCGGCGACGTGGCAGCCGTTGGGAAACGACAGCGGCGTTTCCGTCGTCGTTTTGGTATCGAGGTCCTCGGCAATCTCGCCGCGCTTTTTCATGTCCGCGGCGCGCGCGGCGACCGCGAATAGCGATACGCGGCGATCGGTGCCGACCACGGCGAAGTGGCCGTCTTTATAAGCGATGTCGGCTTCGCCGGCTTCGAGCATGGCGGCGGCGATCGGCTTACCCTTTTGCAGGATGGCCTCGATCGATTTGGCGACCGAGTGGCCCGCGGTCATGGCAGAGCGCGAACCGACCGAGGCATAGCCGGGCAGCTCGTTCGACGAATCGCCGTTGCGGTGCACGACTTTCTCGAAGGCAATGCCGAGCTTGCCGGCGATCACGCCCGGAAACACCGTGGCATGACCCTGGCCGGTGTTCTGCACGTTGAGGCTGAGCAAAAGCTTGCCGTCGCCGAACGCCAGCATCGCGGTTTCGACCGGCGACCCGCCGGCATGTTCGAGCATGCAGGAAATGCCGAGCCCGCGATATTTGCCGTGCTTTTGCGCATCGCGGCGGCGGCGCTTGAAATTTTCGTAATCGGCGAGCTCCAGCGCCTTGTCGAGCATCGGCACGAAATCGCCGCTGTCGATCATGGTGCCGACCGCGGTCTTGTACGGCATCGCCGATTTCTTGATCAGATTGCGCCGCCGCAGCTTGACCGGATCGATACCGGTGACGCGCGCCGCTTCGTCGACCACGCGCTCCAGCACGTAATTGGCTTCCGGGCGGCCGGCGCCGCGATAGGGCGCGGTCGGGATCGTATTGGTATAGACGCATTTGGTCGCGACATCGATGTGCCGGATGTCGTACATGCCGGGCAGGCAACGGGTGAAATTGAAAGTCGGAATGTTGGCGCCGACCGCGCCGATATAGGCGCCGAGATTGGCGACGCTGCGGATGCGCAAACCTAAAAATTTTCCGTTATCGTCGAGCGCCAGCTCCGCCTCGCTGTAGGTGTCGCGGGCCTGGTTGTCGCTCAAGAACGCTTCCGAGCGTCCCGACATCCAGTGCACCGGCCGGCCCAATTTCTTCGCGGCGACGAGGAGCGCGATATATTCGGGATAGGCCGAGGTTTTCAGCCCGAAGGCGCCGCCGACATCTTCGGTAATGACGCGGATGCGCTCCTTCGGCAGATTCATGATCGCCATGATATTTTCGCGCATGGCGCCGGCGCCCTGCGAGCAGGTCCGCATCAGATAAGAGTCGTTGGCGGCGTCGTAGCTTACGGTGGCGCCGCGCGGCTCCATCGAGGCGACGATGAGGCGCTGGTTCATTTCGGCGATGCGCGCCACATGTTTCGCGGCAGCGAAGATGCGCCCGACCTCCGCCGCGTTGGCGTCGGGCTCGGCGGCCGGACCCGGCCAGTCGACGGC
>JBASAH010000035.1:0-1688 GCA_049650505.1 Xanthobacteraceae bacterium | reverse complement strand
ACCTAGTGGTCCGCCTCCTCGATGGACACTGTCGGCTGAGGAGAGAGGTCAGGACTCTGCGGCCGCCGAGGCACAAGCCGGCACCGGCCACGACATCATGTCCCACCGCGACTGGAATGTCCGCATTCACCAGAACGTGCTGGAGCCGATGGACGACGTTGTTGCCCAGCTCACCAAGGAATACGGCCCGATCAGCCCGGTCGCCGAATATCTCGCCAAGATCAAAGGCACGTGGCGCGATATCCCCACAGCGGTCGGCAGCCAGGTGAAACCATGCTGCTCGCGGATCGATCTCTACAAGCAGCATGCCGGCATCGATGTGCAGGATATCTTCCCCGCCGATGAATCGAAATGGGATAAAGCCAAGACCGACACGTGGACCTGGGACACATATCTGACCGCGGCCCAAAAGTTGCATAAAGCGGGTTATCCGGTCGGCTTGCCGATGGGCCAGACCAGCGACGCGGTTGATTGGGTCGGCGCGCTGTTTAACTCATTCGGCGTGGTGATGGTCGATGCCAAGGACAATATCAGGATCAACTCCAGCGAGACCCGCACAGCGCTCGAATACTTAAAGAAGCTGATGGCGGTAAACCCGCCGGAGGTCTACGCCTGGGACGACGCCGGAAATAACCGCTGGCTCATCTCCGGCAAGGGCTCGAACATCATGAACCCGCCGAGCGCCTGGGCGGTCGCCAAGCGCGACAATCCGCAAGTGGCCGCGCAGTGCTGGACCCATCCGATGCCGAGCGGACCCAAAGGCCGCTTCGTCGGCCAGCTGCCGCAGTTTTATGGCATCTGGAACTTCTCGAAGAACAAGCAAGCGGCGAAGGATCTCCTGCTCTACATTTCACAAAAGAGTTCGGTAGCCCAATTGGTCCAGGCCTCGTCCGGCTACGATCTGCCGTCCTTCAAGTCCATGTATGACCTCGATACCTGGAAGGTAGTCGAGCCGCCTGTCGGAACCGTTTACGGCTATCCGCCGCGCGGCGACGAACAGACCTCGATGGCCGGCGCGCCGGCGCGTTCAGACGTGGGCGCGCAGATCTACAACCAGGCGATCAACACCGTGATGGTCGCCAAGGTCACGCAGGGCAATGAAAAGATCGAGGACGTGATCAAGTGGGCCGAAAACGAGCTGGAAGGAACTTTGCGCGCCTAAGCGCCGTTTCGGTCCATATATGTAAAGCGCATGCCGGCCGGTTTGGCCGGCATGCCTCATAGGTAAACGCAACGAGGCAGGCGATGGTCGATACCGTTCATACCTGGTCGCCAAGGCCGCAACGAAATCGGCTGCAGGAGGCCTTGTTGGGGTCGTCGACGGCGCGCAGCCTGCACCAAGTGTTGCGCCGCCGTTCGAGCATCGCGCTGCTGATGTGCCTGCCACTTATTCTGATCATCACCTGCCTCGTGGTCTATCCGGCGTTTTATTCCATCTACCTGTCCATGCTGAACAAAACGCAGACGCGCTTTATCGGTTTGAGCAATTTCAGCTTCCTTTTGTCGCGCGACGTGTTCTGGATGGTGGTTCAGCAATCCGCCATTTTCGCGCTTACTGCGGTCTTTTTCAAAGCGCTGATCGGGCTGATCACGGCGCATCTGATCAACAATCTGCCGGCAAAAGGCCAGCGCAAATGGCGCGGCATGCTGCTGGTGCCATGGGTCATCCCGCTGGCGCTCTCGACGCT
>JBASAH010000034.1:0-15139 GCA_049650505.1 Xanthobacteraceae bacterium | reverse complement strand
GTTCAAGCTGACCGACATTGCGCCGGCGGAGCCGTTTACGGGGCACTAAGCGGAAATGCGCTAAGGCTTCTCCGCACACCAGACGCCGCGGGCCTGACGGAGCATATCCTCGGGATTATTGAATTGGCCAAGCGGGCCGAGCTCTTTTTTGCCGGTCTGATCGTAAAGCCAATACCAGTCATAACTGCCGCCCAAGAAGAAATTGCGGCGGGACAGCACGACCAGATAATCCATGTATTTATTGGGGCAGAAGCTCAGCACCACAAAGCCTTTGGCTGGCATCAGGAAATGCTCCTCACCGGCGCGCATGTCGTAGACGTGCAGCGCGCCCGATGAAGCCCAGGCCGGCGTGAGAAAATAAAGCCGGCGGGCGTCGGCGCTGAATTGCTTGCTTCTGAAATCGCAGAGCTGGCGCTCTGGTTCGCCTTTATGGCCCGTCAGCAGGAGCTGGTCGCCGCTGCCATCCACATTGATACGCCGTAGTTGATCGGGCCGCGGCTCGGTGGGGCAGGTTTGGTTGAATTCGTAGGTGCGCGGACTGCGGCCGCGGCCTTGCCGCGTATAGACGACAGAGACGCCGTTAGGCGAAAGCACCGGATCGAGATCCATTTCAGACGTGGTGAGCTTGGCGCTGCTGCCGCCACGCTCGATCACAATGTTGCCGGCGTCGCTGTAAACGCGCGTGGCTTGCGCCTGCGCGGCGAGGGTGCCGGACAGCAATATGACGAGGCCCAGAATAGGTTTCATCTAAAGTGCTACCCGCGCGCTGCTCGACGCCGGGCGGAAAAGCGAAGCCGCCATGCCATCAGCCATATGCCATCAGCCATCTTGGCATGGCCCGCGCGGAGCGGCTATCACGATACAACGGGGCGCTCGCAAATCTGACAGCAAATCGTGGGACGAAGTAACATGGCTAAGCTCAATCTCTCGGTCGCGGTGGGCGACTATGATCGTACGCGCGCCTTGGTCGATGGCAGCGTTGCGATCGATGGCGTCGATCCGGTCTACATGACGCTCGTCCCCGAGGAGATATTCTTTCGCGCCTTCCGCGCCGCCGAGTTCGATATCTGCGAACTGTCGCTGTCGAGCTACACGGTCAAGGCCGCGCAAAACGACTGTCCCTATATCGCGGTGCCCGCTTTCGTCTCACGCGCCTTCCGCCACACCTCGATCTATGTGCGAACCGACCGGATCAAAAAGCCGCAAGACCTCAAGGGCCGCAAAGTCGGCGTGCCGGAATATCAGCTGACCGCCAATGTTTGGGCGCGTTCCTTCCTTGAGGACGATTATGGCGTCAAGCGCTCGGACATCCATTGGGTCCGCGGCGGCATCGAACAAGCGGGCCGGCCGGAAAAGATCACGGTCAAGTTGCCGCCCGGCGTGCGGCTCGAAAACGCGCCCGATGGCGCCACGATTTCCGGACTGCTCGAGGCAGGTGAAATCGACGGCTTTATCGCGCCGCGGCCGCCGACGCTCATCGAGAAGGGTCATCCGCATGTCGGCTGGCTGTTTCCCGATCCGACCGCGGTGGCAAAGGATTACTTCAAACGCACCGGCTTTTTTCCGATCATGCACGTCGTCGGTATCCGCCGCGAGCTTGCCGAGCGGCATCCCTGGTTGCCGGGCGCCGTGTACAAGGCATTCGAGCAAGCCAAGGCGGCGGGATTAAAAAAGCTGTCGGACACCTCAGCGACGAAAGTGACCCTGCCATTTGTCGAGGAGCGGCTTAGCGAAGCGCGCGCGCTGATGGGCGATGATTTCTGGTCATACGGCGTCGAAGCAAACCGTAGCGTGCTTGACTATTTCCTGGCGCAACACAACGCCGAGGGCCTGTCAGCGCGCCGCGTGCAGGTCGACGAACTCTTTCACCCGGCGACCTACGAGACCTTTAAGCTGTAGCAAGCTGTAGATCGCAGAGACCTGGAGCGAAATGTCCGACGTTTGGGACAGACCGGACGCAGCAGGCGTACGCTCGAAATCAGCGATTGACCCGACTCAGATATTGGGACCGTCCGTCGGACCGAACACCTATCAACGTCGCAGCGGGGCGAAACCGGTCTTCTGCAGTCCATGGATCCACTGATCATAGCTCTGGAACTTGAGGCCAAGCTTGTCGTAATCGACTCTGAGATAGCCGTCGCTTCCGCGCGTTACCGCCTCAGGCATCACCTGCTGCGCTTCCTGCGCCAAGACGCCAACGTATGCCGTATCGCTGCCATTGTAGCTAAAACGGTAAACGCCAAGCCCGTTGTTTAGGCGACCGACAAGGACGATGTCGTGCTTGAGCCTGATATCTGATCGCCGACCACCGCCGCGACCTCCGCCGCCAAAGCCACGACCCCCACCGCCAAAACTACGACCTCCACCGCCGCCGCGCCCAATACCACCGAAGCCGCCACCGGGCCGAAGGCCGCCGCCGGCCTGCGCACGTAAGCCGCCCAAACCGCGATTAATGCCTCCGCGGTTGGCGACGTTCACCCTTCCTGGACCGGCATGCGCAGTGCGCCCAGGTCCGCGGTTCTTGCTGGCGGTTTTTTGCCTCGCGTTACTGTTCGCACGTTGCGAAGGTCGAGCATTCGCCGTCGGCCGTTGATTGCCGTGGTGGGAGACTTTTTGACCTTTGTTGGGGCGATTACTTCCGACATTGGTGCGGCCGCCGCCCGGCTTATTGCCAGGCTTGGCGCTGGGCTTAAGCACCTGTTGACCTCGGCTGCCACGAAAATCGCGCTGAGCTCCCCGATGATGTTCGACGTGGGGTTGCCACCTGTTGCCGACGCCGCTGATGGGATGCGTCGGCCGACCTCCAGGGCGGTTTACGATGTTATTCCCGCCACCGCCCCAATTGATGTCGCCGCCCCAATAATTTCCCCAATTCGAAACAGCCCATCCAGCGCCAAAGGCAAGCCCTGCGCCCAGGAGGCCATAGCCAATATATGACGGCGGCTCCCAATAGTACGGCGGATAGTCAGGATACGGCCAGTCTCCGTAGACAACGGCCGGATCATAATACGGCACGTAAACTGTGTCGGGGTTCGTCGGCGCGATTGCGATAACCTGCTTACCTTCAACTTGGCTTACCGTAACTTTCTGTTGCGGAGTTGAATTGAGTTTATCGTTCGCCTGGGCTTTCGTGCGCAATCGCTGGATCGCGTCCATCACATCGGGCTGCTGGGTCACAATCGCATCGCCCAGCTTCTCAGTCCAATCGAGCTTCTCGCTCATCATTTTGAGGACGTCCGGCGTCGCTACCAAAGACTTGATGCTGCCGTCCCAATCCTGCTTATCGACGGCGGCCCTTAACTGATCTCCCTTGATGTTCTTATGAGTTTCCAACCAACGTTCGGCCTGCACAATATCGGTCGGATAGGCCGAAGCCATAAGCACTTCCGAGAGCAGCGTATCGGGATAAAGCGCGATTGGCGCTACCAGTTGGTCGAGCTGCTCAGGCTTTAGCGGCTGCGAGTTTGATCCCGAAGTATCTGAAGTCTGCGAGGTCCGCGCCGTTGCACCTAATGGTGCTAGGAGGATTAAAAGTACTATCAATGAGCGAATAATGATGCCCTTTTTCATGATAGGACCTCATGCTGATGATATATTTTTGTTAACAGCTTTTCTGAGCATGTACTTGATCCTAATCAAATTCACACGGCGCCGCAGGTGTGTGCGCGTACGGCCGCAGCAGTGGCAGGGGTTTCCGCCGCCCTGGTCCGTTGCAGAAGCACTTCAAGCAAGCGCGTGGCTGGAGGCAACGCCACAAGAGGATTTTAGTATCTCCTGACGCGATGCATTGACGATCTTTTTCGAGTGACGAGGTGCGCCGGATCGCAGCCAATGTCGCAAAGCTGTCCGAGCCAGTGCTTACCGATGTTCACCCAAATCGGCCGTTCGACTTCTCAAACCGAGCCCGACGCCGATCCAGCTCATCCCCGCAAAGATGAGATCGATGCCAAGGAAGAGTCCCAGAATGTAGAGGCCTGAGACCGGCCAGTGGGCGAGAATCACGAGGCCAAGCAGAAGGGTGATCGCGCCGGAGAATGCCACCCACAGCCATGGGGTCCCTTGCTTCATGCTGAACCCGAGGACAATTCGCATAATTCCCGAGGCGATCAGGGAGAATCCCAGCAGAAGAGTCAGAAACGCTGCGGCAAGCAACGGATTCTCAAACGTGACGAAGCCGGCGACGATGTAGAGAATGCCGAGCAGAAGCCATAGCAGGAATTTGCCCCAGCTTTTGATCTGGAACGCGTTGATCACCTCGGCAGCGCCGGCGACCAGCATCATGATGCCGACGACGAAAACAGTCGCGACTGTTGCAAATACAACGCTGCCAAGTGCAACAAGCCCGGCGATCACATAGACGATGCCGAGCGCGATGATCCACCCCGATTTTGCGCGCAGTGGCTCAAGCTCGGTCGCGGCGCTGAGGGATGTTGATGTGTTTGTGGTGCTGGACATGGTGGCTACTCCGGCTAATTGCCCCCGACCACTAGCGTAAGTAACACGATGTATTGTGCCTCGCGCATTGTGCAGCGGCGATCACAAGTCCGCGACTTCCGTGAGTAGAATGTGGCAGCGGCACTGACCGCCGCCCCACCGGCTCATAGGTTCGGTGGTAGCACGCTAGTTTAGCTTCCACCGCGCGTCATCGCCGCCGTATAGCCCGGCTCAACACGAACGTCGACGACCGCGACCTGGCCGGCATCCACGGCGGCAACCGCTTGTTGGAGCGCGCCGGCGAGATCGCCGGGCTTGGTCACCGGACCGAATCCGGCGGCGCCTTGGGCGCGGCCCATGGCAGCCAGATCGACCTCCGGGTCGGCCATGCGCTGGCCGATCCATTTGTTCTCGATCGGGCGATTGCGCGCCCGCGCCATGCGCTCCTGGTGCAGTTCGTCGTTGTAGAAAGAACGGTTGTTCGCGAGCACGAACAATAGTGGAATCTTGTAATGCACCGCGGTCCACAGCGCAGTCACGCCCATCAGGAAATCACCATCGCCGCAGATCGCGACCGGCAGGCGGCCGGAGCCTTTGAGCGCCAGCGCCGCACCCACCGAAATGCCAGGACCGCCGCCGACCCCGCCGCCGCCATCCGAGCCGATGTAATCGAGCGGGTGCCGTAGCGCGATCCAGCTATCGTCCCACGACAGCGGCAAATGCGTGTAAGTGACCGGGCGATTGCCCAGCACGTTGCGCAAAGAGCGCGCGATATGTTCGTTAGTAAAACCGGCCGGCTCGTTTTCTGCTCGCCGCCGCGGCGTCGGCATCGCGTGCGGCTTTGCGCTTTGGCCGATCTCTTTGACGAGTTCCGGGACGACCATGTCAGGGTCTGCCGACAACAATAGATCGACCGGAGGCAGCCCCTGGTGATCCATGCTCCAGCCGTTGTGAATGCGATGGTCGAGCGAGATTTGGATCACTTTCGCTGACGGCGAGGGGCCGAAAAAGCGCAGCGCGCCGGCGAGGTCGACCCAATCGAGGCTCAGCACCACGTCGACATTTTTCAACCCTTCGACGCTATCGGGCGTGATCGCCCGCGGCGAGCCGACATAAAGCGGATGGTCGGTCGGGAAAGTGGCGCCGATCTTGAGATCGGTGACGACGCGCGCATTTAGCGCTTCGGCGAGCGCGACGCGCGCATCCCATGCTTGCGTGCTGCGTGAGGCGCGACCGGCCAGCATCAAGACCTGCTTTGCGCCTTTGAGAACGGCGGCCGCTTCGCGGATAAGCTCGGTCGGCGCCGCAGTGGTCACGGCCGGCATGTAACGCGCCACGTCGATCGGCGGCAGCGGTTCGGAAACTTTTGCTTCCTGCAATTCGGCGTCGAAGTTGATGTAGACCGGACCGCATGGGGTCGTGTTGGCAATCCAAGTGCCGCGCAAAATCGCCTCGCGGGCGGCGGCCGGTGACGACGGCTGATCGTCCCATTTGGTATATTCGCGAATGAGCGCGCCCTGATCGCGCGCGGTGTGGATCCAATCGATCCAAGGCCGGCGCTTGGCCGCGTCGACAGGTCCGGTGGCGCCCAGCACCACGACCGGCATGCGGTCGCACCAGGCGTTGAACATTGCCATGGTCGCGTGCATCAGGCCGACATTCGAATGCACCGCCGTGACCATGGCTTTGCCGGTCACTTTGGCATAGCCGTGCGCGATGGCGACGGCAGCCTCCTCGTGCAGGCAAAGCAGCATCTGTGGCTTGGTATTGCCGAGATAATTGACAATGCTGTCATGCAAGCCGCGGTAGCTCGCTCCCGGCGTGAGCGCGATATAGGGAACATCGAGCGCGCGTAATGCGTCGGCGATCACGTCGCTGCCAAAGCCAGGTGCATTGACCCCGGCCGGCGTCGGACGTTCGACCGCAGCGACTACAGGGTCTGCGTCATTGGCCTTGGCGCGTGCGGTTGCGGAAGAGGGCGGCGTCATAACGAAATTCCTTTGAGGATGTTGTTTTAGCGTGCGTTCCGTTGGTGGGCTCGGCGCCATCCAACCGGATCGCCAGCCAATCTACAAGACCGCTGGCACAAGTCGGCTGGCATAGGCGGCCCGGGCCCGTGCGGAGGAGGTCACGATCTCAGGTTGCGATCGATGTTACGATCTTTGCCGCAAGCGAGCGAGCAGCCCCAGCCCCGGATAGCCATCCGCAGGTTCGATGCCGAATTTGCGCTGGTAATCGCGCACCGCAATGGTCGTGGCATTGCCGATGCGGCCGTCGGCGCCGCCGGTGTCGAAGCCGACTGCGGTGAGCCGGCGCTGGATTTCCTCGATCTCGGCAAGCGTCGGCGCCGGCTCGCTGCCGGGAAACTGTTGAACGAAAGGCGGCCGGCCGACACAGCGGTCGCCCAGATAGACGAGAGCAAGCGCGTAACTCATCGCTGGATTGTAGCTGCGCGCAGCGAAGAAATTCTGGCCCAGCAGGAAAGCAGGACCGCCGGCGATCGGGACCCAGGCGCGCGCCTTGGCGTTTGGTTGCGGGTAGGGCTCGCCGTCGGCGCGGACAATTCCGAGCGCCTGCCAGGCGGCATAAGTTCGTGAAGCTTTGCCGCTGACGGGGCGCGGCATGCGCACTTCATAGCCCCAATGCTCGCCGCGGCGGTAATTGCCGCGCTCGACGAAGTAGCGGGCTGTCGTTGCGAGCGCGTCGTCCGGCGGACCGTACGGGGAAATCTTGCCGTCGCCATTATAGTCGATGCCCATATGCAGCCAGACTTCCGGCATCCATTGCGTATGACCCATGGCGCCAGCCCAGGAGCCGATCATTTGTTCGGGCGTGCTCATGCCGCGCTGCACGATCATGAGCGCGTTGATCAGTTCGCTTTCCCAATAGCTGCGGCGGCGCGGCTCGGCCCAGGCGAGCGTCGCGAGCGAGGGAATGACGGGGCGCATATGGTTCTTTTCTACGACTGGATCGCCGAACGCGGACTCGATGCCCCAAACGCCGAGCATGAAAGAAGGTTCGACGCCGATATCGCGCTGAATGCGCGAAAATAGCGACGCGTATTCTGTAGCTTTTGCCTTGCCGGCGGTGACCTTCCATTCGGTGGTGGCGCGATTGAGATATTGCCAGAGCTGCTGGTTGAATTCCGGCTGATTATGGATCGCCGTGAGCCCAGTCATATCGGGCTGCACGCCGCGCATTGCGCGCGTATAGGTCTCGTCGCTGATGCCGCGCGCCACGGCCTTGCTGCGGAAGGCGGCTACCCACTGGTCGAAGCCGGTGTCGGCGCGCGTGACATACGGCGCGAATAGATTCGCAACACTGCCGGCTATCCCAACCAGCGCGCCGCGTCGCGTCGGACGGGGAGCGGTTTCTGGAGTGATGATGGTTTTAGTTCTCACAGCCACATCATGCGCGAGGTTCGGCTGTCGCATTCATTTGTGGCGCCGATAAGGGGCAAGATTTCGAGCCAGGACTTCGGGTCAGGAATTCGAGCCAGCACTTCGAGCCAGGACTTCGGCCTGAAACGGGCCTACTGGTGCGCGGCCTGGATGCGATCCGCCGTCCCCAGTTTTGCGATCAAGCCGTCCAGGCTGTTGGCAAAATTATCGACGTCGAAGTTGAGCGGATCATCGTGACCGTTGGCAATCTCGGCATCAATTGCGGCATGATACGCCGGAATGAGCCATCGGTCGGCTCGAACGCTGGCGATCACGTATAGCAGCGCGAGCCGATCGTATTGCGCCGGCGTGAAAGCTGGATCGGGCGATCGCGCATCGTTGCGCCGGCCGCGACCAGGCGCGCTGCGACGCGGCTGAATCATTTCATTGTGCAGGAATAGTCCCTTCAGCGCGCCGCCAAATTCCGCCGCTTGCTCGAATTTCGTTTCGCGCCAGGGAACCGAATAATCGTGCGCGAGGAGCAGTTCACCGGTGCGGCTGATGACGATGTGCGCTTTGCCCCAGCCGTCGTGACATTCAAAATTCCGCAAATCGTTGAGCTTGCCGCTGCCATCGATGTCGTCGGGAAAGGAGCGGCGGCCGAAATTGGGCCCGCTGGTATCGTGGATCACGAAGTAGCGCGCCATCGGCGCTTCAAGTTGATTGTCGTGGGCGCGCGACACCGGCAACCAGAGAAAATCGCCGAACTCACCCTCGAGCCCCAGTGTGGCGAGATAGTCGCTCAGCACGGCGCGCGACGGCAGCCCGGTCGTTTGTCCGATACGCCCGGTGAGCGCAGGCGGCAGGCTTCGCAAGGGCGGCACTAGGTTTCGCGTGCCATCCATACCGCGCATTAAGCACATCGCTTGTTGCACCGGCGTGCCGGTGAAACTCAATGTCTCGGAATCGAACGAACAGGCGCCCATGCTTTTAATGAAAAACGGCGCCTTGAAATGATCTGGCTTGCAGCCGGCGAATACGGCATCAAGCGACGCGAGCAGCATCGGGCCGGCGAGCGCCGCCGCGAACAGATAATCGTGAATTTTTCTCGACACGCGCAAGCGTCAAATCCCGGCCTTGAGATTCGCTACTATCGCGATCAATGCCTGTCATGCCAAGTCACGAACTAGGCTTTTTGATCCGCCACCGCGGCGCGATGAACAAATATTCAGATAAAATCCGAGAACCTGTGAACAGTGAACAAAACTCAATCTTTTGCCCGTTCGACATAGCTGCCGTCGGCCGTCATCACGACGATTTTGGTCCCGGTTGTGACAAAAGGCGGCACCATGGTGCGCGCGCCATTCGACAGCAGCGCCGGCTTATAGGACGACGATGCGGTCTGTCCCTTTACCGTCGGCTCGGTCTCGACCACTTCCAGCACCGCTTTGGGCGGCAGTTCGATGGCGACTGCCACGCCGTCGTGCAAGCTGATGGTTACCTCCATCTCCGACTGCAAATAGGCCGCCTGGTCGCCGATGATATCGGCCGGCACGGCCACCTGGTCATAGCTTTCCATATTCATGAAATGAAAACCGTCGCCGTCCTGATACATGAATTGATGTTTGCGGTCCTCGACGAAGGCGCGCTCCACCTGATCGGTCGTCTTAAAGCGCAGCGAGACCTTTACCCCATCGCTGATACGGCGGATGTCGAGCTGGGTCACCGGCGTGCCTTTGCCGGGATGGATGCTCTCGGCGGCCATGACGACCCCGAGCTTGCCGTCGATTTCGACGATATTGCCTTTGCGCAACGAACTGGCGATGACTCTCACGGCTTCCTCAAATAGCTTTCAGATTCCGGCCGCACCATACCGATCTTGCGCCTAACCGCCAGTTATTTCTGTTGTCACCGCCAGACAAGGACAGGCCACTTAAAGATATGCCACTTAAAGATATGCCGCGCGTTCCGCCGTTGTCCTCGCGCTTTTGGGCGCCCCACGTTCATGCCGACCGGCGACCGATCCTTTTGGCGCGTGGGCGCATCGTGGCGGCACTGCGCAGCTGGTTTGCCGATCACGAATTCGTCGAGGTTGAGACCGGAACCCTGCAGATCTCACCCGGCAATGAAACCCATCTGCACGCCTTCGCTACCGCGCTCATGACGATGGACGGTAACTCTTGCCCACTCTATCTGCGGACGTCCCCGGAATTTGCCTGCAAGAAGCTGTTGGCCGCCGGCGAGCAGCGCATCGTCGAATTTGCCAAGGTGTTTCGCAATCGCGAGCGCACGCCGTTGCATCATCCAGAATTCACGCTCGTGGAATGGTACCGCGCCAGCGAACCCTATGGCGTGCTGATGGACGACTGCGTCGCGGTCTTACGCGAGGCGGCGCGGGCCGCAGGGGTCCGGCAATTCAATTATCGCGGCCGCTCGAGCGACCCATTCGCGGAGCCTGAGCGGCTCACGGTCGCGGAAGCTTTCGCGCGCTTTGCCGGCATCGATCTTTTGGCGACACTAAAAAGCGACGCGGCGGATCGCGAGCATTTTGCACATGCGGCGCAGGCTGCCGGCATCCGCATCGCCGATGACGATCGCTGGGCCGATATTTTCAGCCGCGTCTTGGTGGAGCGGATCGAGCCCCATCTCGGTATCGACCGGCCCACGATCCTCGACGAATATCCGGCAGTGCTCTCAGCCTTGGCCAGGCCGGCGCGTGATCCGCGCGTCGCCGAACGATTCGAGCTTTATGTCTGCGGCATAGAACTCGCCAACGGCTTTGGCGAACTGACCGACGCCGCCGAGCAGCGCCGGCGGCTCGAAGAGGAGATGGCTGAGAAGGAGCGGCGTTACGGCGAGCGCTATCCGCTCGACGCCGATTTTCTCGCCGCGCTCGCCGGTATGCCGGAAGCATCAGGCGTTGCGCTGGGTCTCGACCGGCTGGTCATGTGCGCAACCGGCGCGTCGCGGATCGACCAAGTGCTGTGGAATCCGCTCTGGACACCGCTCGGCGATCCGTCGCAGTAGAAAGCGTATCGTTTGACACCGTGATCAGGCGTCAGACGAAAAGCAATCGGAAAAAATGAGGCTCGGCGATGCCGGCAAGAAACAAAGTCCTGCATAGCGCATCCGAACTTGTCGAAGCTCAAATTATAAAGCCGGAGCGGCTTGCCGGCCTGCAAAAGGTTGCGGCGCGTTATGCGGTGGCGATCACGCCGGCGCTTGTCGATTTGATCGACACGGCGAACCCGCACGATCCGATTGCGCGGCAATTTGTTCCGGACGAGCGTGAACTCGAAACGCACGCACAAGAACGCGATGATCCGATCGGCGACGAGGCGCACAGCCCGGTCGCCGGCGTGGTTCATCGCTATCCCGATCGCGTCCTTCTGAAACTGGTCAATGCCTGCGCGGTCTATTGCCGTTTCTGCTTCCGCCGCGAGATGATCGGGCCGGGACGCGGCGCGCTGACCGGCACGGCGCTTACAACGGCGCTCGATTACATCGCCCGCACGCCGCAGATCTGGGAGGTGATCTTGACCGGCGGCGATCCGCTGTTACTGCCGCCGCGCCGTCTGAAAGAGGTGATGTCGCGACTTGCCGCGATCAATCATGTGAAAGTCATTCGCATTCACACGCGCGTTCCGATCGCAGCGCCGGAGCGAGTGACCGCGGCAGCGGTGCGGGCGCTGCGCACCGGCAAAGCGACTTTCATGGTCGTGCACGTCAATCACGCCCATGAACTTGGCGAGAAGGCGCGCGCCGCGTGCGCCCGCGTGATCGACGCCGGCATACCCATGCTCTCGCAGTCAGTACTGCTGCGTGGCGTCAACGATGACGTGGAGACGCTCGGCGCTTTGATGCGCGCTTTGGTCGAATGCCGGATCAAGCCGTATTATCTGCACCATGCCGATCTAGCGCCTGGCACCGCGCATTTTCGCACGACAATCGCCGAAGGCCAGGAGATCGTGCGCGCGCTGCATGGGCGCTATTCCGGCCTATGCCAGCCGCACTATGTGCTCGACATTCCCGGCGGCCACGGCAAATCGCCGATCGGGCCCAACTATCTGAGCTCCAATCGGACCGAGATCACCGATTACAAAGGTGCGCGGCACGCCTATGCGGCTGCGGCGCGCTGATCATCTTCACGCGAAGCGAAGAACACTGCGGTCTCGAATTGGTAGCCGCAGTCTTGGCATGACCACGTGTGCCGCACGCAGCGCTCGTTCAAATATTCAGACCAGTCGGGTGCCAGCAGCCACTCGCCGCATTGCGGACAATGGTTCTTGCTGTAGGTCGCCAAGCGCGTCCGTGCCGCCGTCTCGGCATGCAGAGCCATGATTCTTTCCTCCCTGAACCACACCCTCTGCCCATTGACAAAGGTAGAATCATTCCGTGGCAGCGGCAAGACAGATTTGCGTCCGCACGATGAGCGCTTCGCGGAGAATGTGAGTAACTATCCAACGCTTGTTTGAAATTGTGCGCTGCGTTAGCGGCGATTTGATCGAGTGTGATGTCCGGTTGCGTCCCTTGCTGATATGATCACTGAACGGCAGTCGATTTAAAGTCGATTCAAACAGAGGAGCGATGTTTATGAAATTATTGCTTTCGGCGCTTGCCGTTATCGCCGCGAGCGCGGCGCTCGGCACGCCAGCGCAGGCGCAAAATTATCCGTGGTGCGCGCTGTATAACGGCGGCGGAGCGGGCGGTGGGACGAATTGCGGTTTCGTCAGTTTTGCGCAGTGCATGGCAACGGCGAGGGGCCTCGGCGCATTTTGCACCATGAATACGCAATATGTGCCGCCGCCGGGCCCGCATTCGCAACGGCGCTATCCGTATTAAAGCTCAGCCGCTGGGGAGCGGGGTGAGCAGGAAGAAGAAACATGTGGGCCGGCACTCCCAGCGCCGACCTACCGTGGGAGCTCGGTCATGAGACTTTTGCTATTCGTCTTGGGAATTTGCGTAAGCCTCGTGGGCACCGGACAACGTGCCGAGGCCCAAAACTATCCTTGGTGCGCGGACTACGGCGCCAATGGCGCCGGAGGCACGAATTGCGGGTTCACAACGCTTCGACAATGCCTGGACACGGTGAGCGGGATAGGCGGTTTTTGCGATCGAAACACGCAATACACACCGCCGCCGGGTTCGCGCCCGCAACGGCGCCATCCTTACTGACTTTCGCCGGGCTTAGCCGGGCGTCGGCGGGGGCGCCGCGAGCTGCAAAGTTTCCGCGCCGGGCGCGACGTTGAGCACGACGCCGCACCACCTGCAGTCGAAAGCTTGTAGAACGCGGTGCGCGCTCACATCGGGAGCAGGGCGGGCGAAGTGCATCGGCAAACCGCAGAACGGGCAGTGCGGATGCGGGGCGTCGGCGTCCATGCGCCGAGCCATAGGCTTAGATGGTTAATCGAAGGTAAACGCGCGACGGTTCTCCTGCGATTAGTTTTGTTTTTCTGGCGCGACAGTTGTTTTCGAAGAGCCTTCCGGCGCGGCCTGCATCCCAGGCGCCGATTGACCCTGGGGACTCGAAGCCGGTGCACCGCCGCTGCCGGTATCGATAGGGCCGGTCCAGCCTTGCGGTTGTTTTTGGCCCTTGGTCTCCGGAGTGAGTGTGCGACCCGTGCTGAATTTGCTTGTCGCTTCGTCCTCGGCACGTATGGGCGTTGCAAAAACGGCGCAACACGCCAACCAGATAGCGATGTGAGCAAATCGCATTGAGTGTCCTCTCGCGGTCACCGGAGACAACAGCAAGCTGACATAATAAGTTCCAGAAATCCGCACGGTCGGAATTTGCGGTTTTCCAGAATTCGTAGTTCCAGTTTGCAAGATCCAGTTTGCAAGGGAGGGAATGTCCCCCTCATGACGCGGTCGTCGGCACACCAGCGCTCCGTTTGGCTGACTTTGCAGCCTGAATAAACACCCGCAGAGCAGGGTTAGTATTTCAGAGCCATTTAGTAGTTTAGAGCCGGCTAGTAGTTAGAGCCTTGGCCGAAGGAGGTAGCTATGAGGATTTTACTGCTCTTGTTGGCAGCTTATGTGGCTGCTGTTGCAGTCGGCACGCGTGCCGAGGCGCAAAATTATCCGTGGTGTGCGATTTACAACGGTGGGGCGGTCGGCGGCGGTACAAATTGCGGCTTCACAACATTTCAACAATGCATGGAGACCGCGCGCGGCCTCGGCAGCAATTGCCAGCCAAATACGCAATACCAGCCGCCACCCGGGCCGCATCCACCGAGGAAGTTGCGAGGGCGCTATCCATATTGAGTGGCTTTTTGAGTGGCTTGCGCTTCAATTGCCCGACGACGACTAAGCTTTGCGAGCGAGGTCCGTTTTGCGATATTTGCGGTTAGTGTTCGCGTTCGCGGCCTTCATGGTTGCGTTGTGCTTTTACATGCGCGCGAGCCACGCTTATCAAACCGGCGACTCCCGATGGTGCGCCGTCACGAACAAGGGTGCGGATAGCATGCAATGGGATTGTGAATATGATACCAGCGGGGAATGCGCCGCTGCCATTGCCAGCACTGGCGGCTTCTGCGCGATGAATCCATTGTGGCGCCCCGATCCATCCAGCGGGCGTTGAGCAACGGCGCTTGAGCGGCCCCAAACAGCCGAAACCTAAGCTGCGTCGGCCGGCCAATTCCTAAGCGCCGCGGCTTGTGCATCGTTCCGCTTGAAATAATCTGCAAAGCCCATAACTGGATGTTAAAGTGCCGAGGGCGTGGAGAAACAACATGTCAAGATCAGCCCTGATGGTGGTCGCTGCGGCCTTGTTGCTGGGTGGGACTTCGCTCGCGTCGGCAAAAAACCGAGGGGCTGCCGGCGTGAAGCCTTTCCATCCCGGCATCAGCGAGACCGTGCCGCGCCCGACCGTGGCGGACCCCTACTATCGCTTGTCCGATTCCTACTATGGCGCGTCCGATCCGTACCATGGTTTATTCGACTTTTATGCCGTGCCGCCTTACAGCCCAGGTAGCGCCTACCGCTACGTGAGACCGGTCGGACGATAAACTAGCGCCGCGGAAAAGCGCGAGGAGCATCGGCGGCGGATGCTTAGCAAGTAAGCGTCGCAGGGTCCCCGCTCGCGCTGGCCTCGCCTTACGCGCTATCCGCACGTAGCCGTCGCAGGTAGGCGCCGACTGAGAGCTTTAGAGAAAGCACGACCCTAAGCGGGATTACTTGGCGCTCGCAAAATGATGGGGCGGAAAGCGCTTTCCCCGCGTTTTTATAGTTGGCGGTGCCGCCGAGCTTCCTTCTTAGTTAGTAACTTAGCTGCCCTTCGCCGGCCAGGTTCCTCCTCAAAATAGACGGATGCCAATTTCTGACCG
>JBASAH010000033.1:0-2026 GCA_049650505.1 Xanthobacteraceae bacterium | reverse complement strand
CCGAACGCGAGGCGCTCAAAGCCAAGGCGCGCGACATGGCGGGGCAGACTCCCGTGCAACCATTGTCGCTCTTGCATGCCATCGGCGAGACGCTACCCAGGGATGCCGTCGTCATCGACGAGACCATTTCCTCGGGCGCCGGCATCCGCTCGCTCATTCGCAGCGACGACCCGCAGAGTTTTTATGGCTTGCGCGGCGGCGGTATCGGCTGGGGCTTGCCGGCGGCGCTCGGCGTCAAGCTCGCTTTGCCCGACCGGCCGGTCGTCGCACTCGTCGGCGACGGCAGTGCCATGTACACCTGTCAGGCGTTATGGACCGCGGCGCACGAGCGCATTGCCGCGGTGTTTGTCATCTTCAACAACTCTTCGTACCGCATCCTCAAGCAGCGGCTGCACGCGCAGCGCGGGCTCGCCGCCCAGGTCGATCGTTTCGTTGGCATGGAGCTCACCGATCCGGCGATCGATTACGTCTGTCTGGCGCGATCGCTCGGCATCGCCGCCGAACGGGCGAAAACTGTGCACGAGGTCACCGATCTTATCGCCCAGGGAATAAAAAGCGACGCGGCGCTTTTGATCGACGTGCCGGTCGACCGCAATTACAAGCCGGTGTGAAATTTGCGTATCCCACACGCGGTGCAGCACGATAGTGTTGCACCGCTGATCCGGGATCGTCGCACACGCCGAGCTTGATACGATCGCGAATTCATGATCCTGAAAATGTTCGCTATCTCTGCTCAAGCGGCATATCGACAAAAATTTTATAGCTCTGCGACTTCGGCTTGGCCTTGTCGGCTTCGTTGAGATATTCGACCGAGCTTTTGCCGAGATAAGCGCGCGGCAAGATCATGACGCGGATGAAGCGCGTCGGGCGCTCCGCGGCTTGCGCGAACACGCCATCCGGGCCGGTCTCGTACCACGCGCCGCCGGGACCGTATGAGGTGGAGCGGCCGTGGGTGTCGATGCGGATGCCGCCTTCGATCAGACAACGGATGCCGGGTCCCTGATGCCGGTGCAGATAGGCGCAGCCGCCCGGCGGAAAGGCGACGCTGTCGCCGCGCAAGAGGAGCGCGCCGTCTGCAACGGTCGAAAGCGCTGCCGCGAGCTTCTCGTGCGAAATCATCCCTTGGCCCGGCGGCGGTCTGCCGAAATCCGCCTCGCGGGTAATGAATTCCCAGCGCCACAGCATCGCGCCGGCGCTGCCAGCTTTGAGCAGGACGGCGCCCTCGCCGCCGAAGGTTTCCTCGTCGCGCAAAATGCGGTCGCCGACCGCGGCCGAGCCATGCACGACGAAGATCATCCGCGGCAGCGCCGATAATTCCATCGCGCCGCCGTTCGACAGCACGTCCTCGCAAAGCCGCAGCACCGGACGCATCGTTTCCTCCTTAAGACAGCAGTGCAAGTGTCAACTCAGCAACGCTTTGGTGCAACCGGATTTACACGCGCGCGCGGCCGGCCTTAAATCGCGCCGCGCCTGGGAAAATCACGGCGACGACAAAACATGCAGCGTGCTACTCCGCCATTTCGCGCCGACCATGTCGGCAGTCTCCTGCGCAGCGCCGCACTGAAAGCGGCGCGGGAGCAACGGGCGCGTGGCGAAATCTCCGCCGAAGCATTCAGGGAAATCGAGGATCGCGAAGTCGCGGGCGTGATTGCCAAGCAGGAAGCGGCGGGCCTGCAATCGATCACCGACGGCGAGTACCGGCGCATGTCGTGGAATATCGATTTCCTCGAACGGCTCGACAATGTGGAGGCTTACGCCGGCGAACGCAAAATTAAGTTTCAAACGCGCGGCCCGCAGCCGCGGCCGGTCCTGTTGCGCGTGATCGGCAAGCTCGGCGGGTTTAAGCCGCATCCGATGATCGAGCATTTCAGGTTTTTGCGGGCGCACACCAAACGCACGCCGAAAATGACCATTCCGTCGCCGTCGTCGCTGCATTTTCGTTATGGCCGCGATGCGGTGCCGGAGGCGATCTATCCGGCGATGGAGGATTTTTATCGCGACCTTGGCCAGTCGTATCGCAAGGTCG
>JBASAH010000032.1:0-10538 GCA_049650505.1 Xanthobacteraceae bacterium | reverse complement strand
CTAGGTGTTCTCGGCTCAATATCAGCTTGGCCGCCCTCCACTTAAACGGAGCGACTAGGCATGGTTGTTAATCGGCGGCCAAGCTGCACACCGCATTGGTGAAACGACCTGCGGACATGGGCGCTCGACTAGATCTGTTGCTTCGCTTTCTGCTGCTCTATTGCAGCTTCGGGCTGTCATCGCACGACCCCCTGCAAACAATCCGAACACAAAAGCTGATCGATCGGGATTGGGTCGATATTCTGCGACAGCCTGCATTCGTGCGCATGGCGCTCGTGGCCGCCCCCCTTCTGGGCAGCCATGCCATGCACGATGCGTTCGCAGAGCGATGCTGGTTCTCGCCGGCTGTTTCCAGCGTGCTGTGGTCGGAATCCGTTGCAGCGGGAGGTGGTCGTCTTCGTTCTCTTTGGCCCTAGATTGTTGGATGTATTGGGCACAAGTGGGTCATTAGCATTGGGAGCCGGCGCAGCGGATGATAAACTGGCACGAGCGACCGCGCGCTTGCGGGACCAATGTCAATGAAGACGCTTTCCGTTTTAGCTATTGCAGGCATGTTCGTCATTGCGGCCGTGCTTACGGCGAGCACCTTAGCGGATGCACGCGCACGAAAGGCCAGAACGGCCGCGCCGTCGTCTGCATTTCCGCCCGCCTATACCAGGGGCAGCAGCCAGGGCGACGGTCCGCCTTGGCCCCAGTTGAATCACGATTAGACGAAGCGCCATGCGCTTGCGCCCACGCATTCGGGCAGCCTAGTCAAGCTCCATCAGCAATTTTCGGTGCGCCGGGCCGGTTGATCCACCGGTTGTTCGGTCACCGACCTGCCCTATATTTTCCGCATAGCAAAGGTTCCTCTCTGGAAATATCGGGCGCATAAGGGCAAACTGGCCCTTGGAGGTGCGTATGGCGCTGCGGGACGTCACACTGGACGATAAATACGATCTCACCCAGCGCCACGTTTTCGTGACTGGTTATCAAGCTCTGGTGCGGCTCTGCCTGATGCAGAAGGAGCTCGACCGGCGCAACGGCCTCAACACCGCCGGTTTTGTGACCGGTTACCGCGGTTCGCCCCTTGGCACCCTCGACAGCCAATTTCTGCGCGCCCGGCGCTTTCTCGAGAAAAGCGATATTCGGTTTCAAGGCGGGCTCAACGAGGACCTGGCGGCAACCGCGGTGTGGGGCGCTCAGCAGGCGGAGCTGCGCGGCGAAGGCAAGTACGATGGCGTTTTTGCCATGTGGTACGGCAAGGGCCCCGGGGTAGACCGCACTGGTGATGTTTTCCGCCACGCCAATTTGGCCGGCTCGGCGAAATACGGCGGCGTGTTAGCCCTGATGGGCGACGACCATACCGCGGAATCGTCGACCACCGCCCACCAGTCCGAATATCACTTTATCGACGTGATGATCCCCGTCCTCAATCCTGCGGGGGTCCAGGAAGTGCTCGATTACGGTCTCTATGGCTGGGCGATGTCGCGGTACACCGGCGCCTGGACGGCGCTGAAGACCATGCACGAGACGATCGAATCGACCGCCGCCATCGATGCCAGTCTCGAACGCATCAACATCGTCATTCCCGACGATTTGCGGTTGCCCGAAGGCGGCTTCAATATCCGCTTGCACGATCAGATTCTGGCCCAGGAAGCGCGGCTGCACGATTACAAGCGCGATGCGATGCTCGCCTTTGTGCGCGCCAATAAGCTCAACCGCACCATCACCTCCGGCGGCCGTAATCCAAAAATCGGCATCATCACCACTGGCAAGAGCTATCTCGATGTTCGGCAGGCTTTTGACGAACTCGGGATCGACGAACTCAAATGCAACGAGCTTGGGATCCGAGTTTACAAAGTCGCCTGTGTCTGGCCGCTCAGTCAGCGCGAGTTGAAGGAATTTGCCGACGGTCTCGATCTCATCATTGTGGTGGAGGAAAAGCGTTCGCTGATCGAGGTGCAGGTCCGCGAGGAGCTCTATGGTACCGCGAACCAGCCGGTCTGCATCGGCAAAAGAGACGAGGCCGGTAACTGGCTATTTCCGGTAAAGGGCGCGCTCGATCCGAACGAGGTCGCGATCTGCATTGGCGAGCGGCTCCTCAAATACGGTCATAATGACGAAATCAGCGCGCGCGTGGCGCGGCTCAAGGAATTTCAGCGCATTGCCGCCGAAACCGCGGACGTGGCGCAGCGCATCCCTTATTTCTGCTCAGGTTGTCCCCACAACAGTTCGACCGTGGTGCCGGAGGGGATGCGCGCTTATGCCGGCATCGGTTGCCATTACATGGCGCAATGGATGGACCGCTCGACCTTGGGCTACACGCAAATGGGCGGCGAGGGCGCAAACTGGATCGGCGAAGCGCCATTCACGAACCGGCCGCACGTTTTTCAAAATCTCGGCGACGGCACTTACAATCATTCCGGTTATTTAGCGATCCGAGCCGCGATCGCTTCGAACACCAACATCACTTACAAAATCCTTTTCAATGATGCCGTCGCGATGACCGGCGGTCAGCCCAATGATGGCGGTCTCACAGTGCCGCAAGTGGCGCGGCAGGTCGCGGCCGAAGGCGCCAAGCGCGTTGTGGTAGTAACCGATGAACCGCACAAATATCCACGCGACACCGAATGGCCGCCCGGCCTCACTATTCATCATCGCGATGAGCTCAACGCCGTGCAGAAAGAGCTTGCCGGAATTCCGGGCGTCACGGTGCTGATCTACGATCAGACTTGCGCCGCCGAGAAACGCCGCCGCCGCAAGCGCCATACTTATCCCGACCCCGATAAGCGCGTCATCATCAACGAGCTCGTTTGCGAAGGCTGCGGCGATTGCGGCGTTCAGTCGAATTGCGTCTCGGTGCAGCCAATCGAGACCGAGTGGGGGCGCAAACGCGTTATCGATCAATCGAGCTGCAACAAGGATTTCTCCTGCGTAAAAGGGTTCTGTCCTTCGTTTGTTACGGTCCACGGCGCCAAGCTGAAAAAGGGAATCGGAGTCGCTGCTGACCAAGATGTTGCGCAGCTACCGGAGCCAAAGCTGCCGGCAATCGAGCAGACCTACAATATCATCGTCACCGGCGTCGGCGGCACCGGGATCGTAACGGTCGGTGGAATCTTGGGCATGGCGGCCCATCTCGAGGGCAGGGGAGTGGGTGTCCTCGACATGGCGGGTCTCGCGCAGAAGGGCGGCGCTGTCTACAGCCATATTCGGTTTGCCAATAAGCCAGGGGACATCCATGCGATTCGCGTCGCCGCCGGCCGCGCCGATCTCGTGCTTGGCGGCGACATTGTTGTTGCCGGGACCCGCAAGGTGCTTGCGGCCGTGACGCACGGCGCCACGCAAATGGTTGTCAATACCAACGAGTTTCTACCGGGCGAATTCACCCGCAATGCGGATTTCTTCCTGCCAAGCGAGCGGCTCAAGCGCACCATCGTCGCAGGCGCCGGTCGCGACAACGCGCACTTCATCGATGCCACGCGATTGGCAACCGCGCTGTTCGGCCAGTCGATCGGCGCCAACATGTTCCTCGTTGGCTACGCTTATCAGCTCGGCGCTATTCCGTTGTCCGCCACCGCCATCGAACGGGCGATAGAGCTCAATGGCGAGGCCGTCGCCATGAACCGCGCAGCTTTTCACTGGGGCCGCCGTGCCGTTGTGGATCGCGCCGCGGTCGAGGCGCTGGCGCAGCCGGCAAGCGCAAAACGCGACGCCGAGCATTTATCCGAGTCGTTCGACGAGATGGTGGAGCGGCGTGCGAAATTTCTCGCGAACTATCAGAATGCTGCCTATGCGGGGCAATATCGGGCCCTGGTCGATAGGGCCAAAGCGACTGAGGCCACGCGCGCTTCCGGCAAATGCGGGTTCGCCGATGCGGTCGCCCGGTATCTATTCAAGCTGATGGCCTACAAGGACGAGTACGAAGTCGCGCGGCTCTACACCGATGGCTCATTCGAAAAACAGGTCAAAGCCGAGTTCGCCGGCGATAGTTTGCGGTTTGAATTCCATCTTTCGCCGCCGCTGCTGGCGCGCCGCGACAAGACCACCGGTCTGCCGCGCAAAATGAACTTCGGGCCATGGGTGCTTCCGGCCTTTCGGTTGCTGGCGAAGTTGAAATTCTTGCGCGGCACGGCGCTCGATCCGTTCGGTTACTCGCTCGAGCGACGCACCGAGCGCAAATTAATCGAAGACTACGAGGCCATGCTCGAAGAGGTGTTCGCCAGCTTGACGCCGGAGAATCACCATCTTGCCGTCGGTCTCGCTGCTATCCCGGAAAAGATCCGCGGCTTCGGCCATGTCAAGCAGCGGCACCTGGTAACGGCTAAGGCCGAGGAAGCCGCTTTACTCGAGCAATTCCGCGCCGGCGCACCAGTGCTGCTGAAAGCGGCGGAATAATCCCAAAGAGCGCAAAAGCTTGCCGCTGTCATCGCCGCGATGGTCGAAAATGCTACTTAATTGGAAGTCACCGCGCCGGCGCAGTTTCTGCGTGCATGCAAGTCGGCGGCGCATCGGTTATGCTGTCGGCCATGAATAAGGCACCATGAATAAGACACCGCCCATCAACACTGACGGCGCACTGGCCCAGGAAGAGGCGCGCCTCGTCGAGCCCGGCGACAAGGAAGTTTCGCCGGACGGCGGCGCCGTTCCAATTGCAGATGCGGCGTCCACAGCCGGCCGCTCGCCTGCCGGCGACTCGACGGTCAGCGACTCGACGGTCAGCGACACCGCAATTCGGCCATCGATCACCGGCATCGGCGTTCTCATCGTTAATCTCGGCACGCCGGACGCCCCAACTCCCGCCGCGGTGCGGCGTTACTTGAAGGAATTTCTGACCGATCCGCGCGTCATCGAAAAGGATTCAATTTTTTGGAAGCTATTGCTCAATATTTTTATCCTGTCGCTGCGCTCGCGGCGCAGAGCGCGCGATTACGAAAAAATCTGGAACCGCGAGAAGGACGAATCGCCGTTCAAGACGATTACCCGTTCCCAGGCAGAAAAACTCAGCGAGATTCTCGAGCCGCTCGGCAAGCATGTCATCGTCGATTGGGCGATGCGTTACGGCAACCCGTCAATTGCGTCGCGACTCGAAGTGCTCGTCACCTGGGGGTGCGAACGCATCCTGATCATGCCGCTCTATCCGCAATATTCCGCCGCGACCACCGCCACGGTATGCGACGAGGTGTTTCGTTTCATGCTGCAGCAGCGTCGGCAGCCCGCGTTGCGGATTTTGCCCGCCTACTACGAAGATCCCTATTACATCGAAGTACTAGCATCGTCACTGCAAGCCGCGCTTAAATCATTGCCGTTTACGCCTGACGTGATCCTGGCGTCCTATCACGGCATGCCCAAAGAAGCAGTCGCCAAAGGCGATCCCTATCAGAACCAATGCGTGCGAACGACCGAGCTTTTGCGCACGCAGCTCGGTCTCGACGAAAAGCAATTAATGATGTCGTTTCAGTCCCGCTTCGGTCGCGCGCAGTGGCTTGAACCTTACACCATCAATACGGTGCGGATACTCGCGCGCAAAGGCGTGAAAAACCTAGTCGTGATAACGCCGGGATTTTCCTCGGACTGTCTCGAAACGCTGGAGGAAATCAGAGTCGAGAATGCCCGCATGTTCAAGCGTCACGGCGGTCAAAATTTTGCGGCGATTCCTTGCCTCAACGATAGCGAGGCCGGCATGCTGATGCTGTGGCAGCTTGCCATGCGAGAGCTCAAGGGCTGGGTCTGACCGATGCAAGACGGCTCGCTCGTCTCATGGACTTGGTTTTCGCTTGCGCTTGTCCTGTTCGCGATCGAGGCGTTGCGGCCCGGTCGTTTCGCGTTGTGGCTTGGGTTTGCCGCCATCCTTGTCGGCATCGTCGCGTCGGTAGCGCGCTGGCCATGGCCCGCGGAAATGTTGGCGCTTGCAGTCTTCGCTGTGCTGTTGGTTCCGGCTTGGCGGCGCTATGACGGCAAAGCTTGAGCCCGACCGCAGCCCTGAACGCGCCTTCGCAAACCTGATTACCCATCCATTGGTAGAATGTCAGCCCGCGAGCAGAGCTTGAGCGAATATGCGCGCTGGGAAGCGCGCTTTGCCCCACCCGAATATGCGTTTGGCAAAGAGGCCAACTATTTTCTGAAATCTTGCAAGACGCTGCTTCCGCGATCCGGGCGGGCGCTGGCGATTGCGGATGGCGAAGGTCGCAACGGCATTTGGCTCGCCGAGCAGGGTCTGGACGTTTTGTCGCTTGATTTCTCTCCTACGGCGCAAAGAAAGGCCCGTGCTTTGGCAGCCGAGCGCCAGGTTGCGATCGAGTTCGTTCAGGCCGATGTACACGCATGGGGCTATCCGGATGCGGCGTTCGACGTTGTGGTCGAAATTTTCGCTCAGTTCAGTTCGCCTTCCGAACGGGTGGCAAAATGGGCCGGCATGCGGCGCACGCTTAAATCCGGCGGGCTTCTGATTGTCCAAGGCTACACGCCGAAACAATTGGAATACGGCACCAGCGGTCCGAAACAACAGGAAAATCTCTACACGCGGGCGATGCTGGAGCGGGAATTTGGCGGCTTTGGCGATTTACAGATCGTCGAGGAAGAACGCGAAATTCACGAAGGGACATCGCATGCGGGTTTGTCCGCCGTGATCGGCCTGACCGGCAGAAAGCCATAGAATCTACTTGTCGACTTCACCGAGTATCTTTTTGATCTCGGCGCGGAACTCCGGCGCGATGTCGGGGCGCGCAAGAGCATATGACACATTGGCGGCGAGAAAGCCGATCTTCGAACCGCAGTCGAAGCTGCGGCCGTCAAACTGGAACCCGTAAAACGGTTGTGTGCGGGCCAATTGGATCATTGCATCCGTGAGCTGAATTTCGCCGCCAGTGCCGCGCTCCTGTCTGCCGAGGATCTCAAGAAGGTCCGGTTGCAAGATATAACGTCCGGTCAGAATAAGGTTCGAAGGGGCGCGGTCCTTCGTTGGCTTCTCCACCATATTGGTGATGGAGAACATTTTGCCTTGCCGCTCACCGATTGCGACCACACCGTATTGATCGACGCGCTCGTGCGGGACTTCCTCCACCGCCAAGATGTTTGCGTTCGCCGGTAGTTCGCGCGCCGCATCGATCATTTGGGCGAGGCAGCCGCGCTGGTGTTGGACCAGAACGTCTGGCAACAGCAGCGCGAACGGTTCGCGGCCGAGCAATTCGCGCGCGCACCAGACCGCGTGCCCGAGCCCAAGCGGCTCCTGCTGGCGCGTGAAACTGGTCGAGCCGGGCACCGGCAAGTCCTGATTGAGATAATCGAGGATCTTGTGTTTTTGTCGTTCGAGTAGCGTCATCTCAAGCTCGAACTGCCGGTCAAAGTGGTCTTCAATGACCCCTTTGTTGCGCCCGGTCACGAAAATGAAGTGTTCGATTCCGGCCTGACGGGCCTCGTCAACGACATGCTGAATAAGCGGCCGATCGACAACCGGCAGCATTTCCTTCGGCATAGCTTTAGTGGCCGGCAAGAACCTGGTGCCGAGGCCGGCTACGGGGAAAACGGCTTTGCGGACCGGGTTCATGCAATAAAGATGTACATCGGAATTAACGGATCTTCGGAAGAATATGCTTTCTCGTTCAAATTATTGTCCAACCCGGCCTCTAAAGGTCGATTCAATCGGAACAACTGGAACTCGACTCGTCATGCCTGCCAGTCCCAAGCTGAACGCTCACCGGGCTGCCCGTTGTGGCAAATCGTCCAGCCGGCAGCAAGGAAAACTCACCGGTCGTGATTCGACGCATATTCGCAGGGCGCCGTTTTGGCAGGGCGCGGTTGCGGCGAGCTTTTGGCCTCATGCGCGAGGTTTTTGCCTCATGACTATCCAAAAACGCATCTTTTCTGGGGTCACCGCCGCCATCCTTGCTTTCGGCGCCACAGATTTAGCCTCTGCGCAACAGGACAACAATTGGCTGACACGCCTGCTTCAACAGCCCTCGGCCAGCGCCGTTCCAGGCTCCTTGAATCCAAGTGCCGCGACCGGCTGGAGCGGGCAATCCGGCGCGTCGGGAAATCCGCTCATGACGGCCGATGCGATCCGTGCCGCGGCCGCGGATTTCGGCAACTGCGTCGAACGTTTGTGGCCGGAGGCGGCGCGGCGCGGCATCTCGCGCGCGAGTTTCGAGCGGTTCACCGCCGGTCTGGCGCCCGACCTCAGCATCATGGATAAACTTGACGCTCAGCCGGAATTCACCAAGTCGACTTGGGACTATCTTGACGCCTTGGTCAGTGACGAGCGGATCGCGCGCGGCCGCGAACTGCTTGTGCAATACGCCACAACGTTCGCCGCCGTCGCGCGCACCTATGGCGTTGAACCCGCCATCCTCGCGGCGATCTGGGGCGTCGAATCGAACTACGGAACGCTCGGCGGCGATCGCCCGGTCATTCGCTCCACCGCGACGCTCGCCTGCATCGGCCGCCGCCAAGATTATTTCCGTGAGGAATTTTTATCGACATTGGAAATCCTGCAGCGCGGCGACGTGCCGGCCGATCACCTGGTTGGCTCGTGGGCCGGCGCTTTTGGGCCGACCCAGTTCATGCCGACGTCGTTCAAGCGTTATGCGGTCGATTTCGACGGTGATGGGCGACGTGATGTAGTCGACTCGATACCGGACGTGATTGCCTCCACGGCGAACAATCTGAAAATGGATGGCTGGATCGCCGGGCAGCCTTGGGGTTATGAAGTCGTTCTGCCGGCCGGTTTTGATTATCTCTTGGCCGATCGGTCGCGGCAGATGACGCTCCGGCAATGGGAGAGCTTGGGCGTGCGCCGCGCCGCCGGCGGTTCGTTTCGCGAACCCGACGCGCGCGCCTATTTGCTCCTGCCCGGAGGCGCACGCGGACCCGCATTTCTCATGCTGCAAAATTTTCGCGTGATCATGAAATACAATCCAGCAGAAGCTTACGCGCTCGCGATCGGTCATCTTGCCGATCGGCTGCGTGGCGGCGGTCCCTTGGTGCAAACCTGGCCGCGTGACCAGCGCGTTCTCACGCTCGATGAGCGTTATGAGATGCAGGAGCGCTTATCCCGGCTCGGGTTCGATCCTGGCGAGCCGGATGGCATGCTCGGGCCCCGGACCCGGCTTGCGATCCGCAGCTTCCAAGCTTCCATCGGCGAAATACCGGATGGCTTTGCGTCGAGCGGGGTCCTCGATCGCTTGCGCCAGCCTTGAAGGTCCGGAACTCTCGCCAAACCGACACGTTTGACCCTGGACTTACGGGCGAGATTTTTTTGCGACGGTAGCGTAGAATACAAACCGTGAAAAACCTCTTTGACAGGCCGCTGATGTCACTCGGCAGAACAAGTCGGCAGGCGAGACGGCGCATTTTTTTGATCGCGCTCACGGTCTTCGCCGCAGGCGTGGCGGCGGCGGAGCCTGCCCTTGCGCAGTATTACTGGGGAGGCGGCAGGTATTACGGCGGCAACCGCTATTATCCGCCCGCGCAGCGCGACTTCTTTAATCCGTTTTCCGGCTTCATGCGTCCGCCCCCAGTTGCCGATTCAACCAAGGCGCCATCATCGCGCAAATTGGAAACGCCGCCGACCAGCACAGTCGTGGTCGTCGGCGATTCGATGGCGGATTGGCTCGGCTATGGACTGGACGAGATCTATACCGATCAGCCGGATATCGGGATCGAGCGCAAGATCCGCCCGAGCGCGGGTCTGATCCGTTACGATTCAAAGAACGAAACGCTTGATTGGCCGCAGGCGATCAAAGAAGCGCTGGCCAACGGCAAGCCCAATGCAATCGTGGTTATGCTAGGCCTTAACGACCGCGTGTCGCTACGCGATAAAGCTCCGCCGCAGCCGAGCGCCAAACGCACCGGCGATGCGGGCCAGGGCCAGGGGCAGAGCCAGGGCCAGGCAATAAATCAGGGAGCCAATCAGCCGGCCAATCCGCTGGGCCAGGCTTCGCAAGATAAAGTCGCCGCGCCGACAGACACCGAAGCGCCGCCGCAGGCTGCCACCCAAAACGAAACGTCGCGTCCCGCGCCGGGCGGCTCATACGAATTCCATACCGATCAATGGGCAACCCTCTATGCCAAGCGCGTCGACGAGATGATCGCGGCGCTCAAGAGTAAAGGCGTGCCGATAATCTGGGTCGGACTTCCGACGATCCGCGGCACGAAATCGACCAGCGATATGGGCTACCTCGATGAGCTCTATCGCGGGCGCGCCGAAAAGGCGGGTATCGCCTATGTCGATATCTGGGACGGTTTTGTCGATGACCAAGGCCGTTATGCAGTGCAGGGGCCTGACTTTGAAGGGCAAATCCGTCGGCTGCGCACCGCCGATGGGGTGCATTTCACTAAGGCTGGCGCTGTAAAGCTCGCAAGTTATGTCGAGCGCGAACTACGACGGCTGATGTCGACCCGTGGCGTCCCGGTGGCGCTGCCAGCGCCCGAGAGCGCGCCGAAATCGGGGGCGGCTGGGGCGCGGCCGGATGTCGGACCGGTATTGCCGCTCTCGGCGAGCGGCGGAGAAGGCGGCGATCTCGCGGGCGCGGGCGGCCGTGCGACGCAGGCGATCTCCGATA
>JBASAH010000031.1:0-1650 GCA_049650505.1 Xanthobacteraceae bacterium | reverse complement strand
TCGCAAGGGCTTTCGCAGCTTCTCGGTTTCGGGCCGGGTAAAGAATCCGGGTGTCAAGCTTGCGCCCGCCGGGATTACCGCGCGCGAATTGATCGAAGAATTCTGCGGCGGCATGGCGGACGGCCACGGCTTTAAAGCCTATCTGCCGGGCGGGGCATCGGGCGGTATTTTGCCGGCGTCCATGGCGGACATCCCGCTCGATTTCGGTACGCTGGAAAAATACGGCTGTTTCGTCGGCTCGCATGCGGTTGTGATCCTGTCCGACAAGGACGATATGAAGGCCGTGGCGCTTAATCTGATGAAGTTCTTCGAAGACGAGAGTTGCGGGCAATGCACGCCATGCCGCGTCGGCACTGAGAAAGCGGCGCAGCTCATGGCGAAAGGCCCGTGGGATCCCGCCCTGCTCGATGAACTGTCCACGCTGATGCGGGATGCGTCGATCTGCGGCCTCGGCCAAGCCGCGCCGAATCCGCTGTTATGCGTGGTAAAATATTTTCCTGATGAACTCACCAAGCCGCTGGGACATTGGTAAGCCAAGGCCTGCACGATGAGCGATGACAACGAACAGAAGCCGGTAGGCTATGGGCACGACAAAAAGGGCGTCGCGGGCGGCGTGACCAAGAATGAGGGCCGCGTGCATGTCGCGCATAAGGCTCCGATGAGCGGCGCTGCCGATGCCGGCAAGTCCACTGCAAAAACTTTCACGATCGACGACCGCGACATCGACATCCGCGACGGTGAGACGATTTTCCGCGCCGCACGGCAGCTCGGCATCAAGCTGCCGCATCTGTGCTACTTGCCGAAGCCCGGCTATCGGCCCGACGGCAACTGCCGCGTCTGCATGGTAGAGATTGAAGGCGAGCGGGTGCTGGCGGCAAGCTGCATTCGCATGCCCGCGCCGGGCATGAAGGTGCGCACGCAGACGGATCGCGCCAAGACGGCGCGAAGAATGGTTGCCGAGCTTCTGCTCACCGACCAGCCGGCGCGCGAAGTGGCGCACGATCCGGATTCCGAACTGTGGAAAATCGCGACGCGGCTGAACATTCAGCAAGGGCGGTTTCCGCGCCACGCAACGCCGGCGCCAGACCGGTCGCACCCGGCGATGGCGGTCAATCTCGATGCCTGCATCCAATGCAATCTCTGTGTCCGCGCCTGTCGTGAAGTCCAGGTCAACGATGTGATCGGCATGGCCGGTCGCGGTCACGGCGAGAAAATCGTGTTCGATTTTGACGATCCGATGGGCGCTTCGACTTGCGTCGCCTGTGGCGAATGCGTCCAGGCCTGTCCCACCGGCGCGCTGATGCCAGCGACGCTGGTCGACGAGCGCAATGTCTTTACCGCTAAAGCCGACCGGTCGGTCGACAGCGTGTGTCCGTATTGCGGCGTCGGCTGTCAGCTCACCTATCACATCAAAGACGACAAGCTTCTCTACGTCACCGGCAAGGACGGGCCGGCCAATGAGAACCGGCTCTGTGTCAAGGGCCGCTTCGGTTTCGACTACGTTCATAATCCGCAGCGGCTGTTAAAGCCGATGATCCGCAAGGATGGCGTGCCAAAAATTCCGCACGAACAAATCGATCCATCGAATCCGTGGACGCATTTTCGCGAGGCGAGCTGGGAGGAAGCGCTCGATCGCGCCGCGGCCGGCTT
>JBASAH010000030.1:0-6770 GCA_049650505.1 Xanthobacteraceae bacterium | reverse complement strand
GCGAACGGAAATCGCCGTCGCCGGAAAATAGCACCATCTGGTCAATGAACGGGGCAAGCTCCATCGCGTCGACGGCAAGCTCGATATCCATATTGCCTTTGACCTTGCGGCGCCCGGTTTGATCGACGAATTCCTTGGTCGCCTTGGTGACAACGGTGTAACCGTTGTAGTCGAGCCAATCGATTAGCGGGCGGATCGAGGAATATTCCTGATCTTCGATAACCGCGGTGTAGTAAAACGCGCGTACGAGATAGCCGCGCGATTGAAATTCGCGTAGCAGGCGTTTGTAGTCGATGTCGAAGCCGAGCGACTTTGCCGTCGCGTAAAGATTGGCGCCATCGATGAACAATGCAATTTTTTCGATTTGTGCCGACATGATGTGTCTCGTCACTGTCTCTGGTGATAAAACCGGCTCGATCGCAAATGGATTCGGCCGCCGGTGCTTAAATCAAGTTTCCCGCCACCGAAAATATTTCACACAATACTGTCGCCATCGTCGGGTAAAATCCACGGTGGGCGTACTGTGTCACGCCGTCGCGGCGCTTCCGATATTGACGACGCGGAACTCCGCGGCGGGTTCCTGGAAAATTCGGTAACAGAGGAAGCCATAGCCGCCAAGTTAAAAGTTGGCCCGTGAAAATCATAGCCGAAACGTGGCCATAAAAAAGCAAGCGGAAGTGCCGCCGCGGTTCGCGTTCCGGCGCAGCGAACGGGCTAATGAGCTTGCTTAGTGACCTTTCGGCGCGGTTCTTAGCGTCCGCCCCTTGCACCGGCGCCCCAGGCAGGATACCTAAGCGCCACATTACCCAATGATTACAGGTACGAGAGCTTTGCCGCCCGCCCCGAACCGGGAGCTGCGGCGGGCCGACAAGGAGCTAATATCAGATGGCCCGGGTCACCGTTGAAGATTGTATCGATAAGGTCGAGAATCGGTTCGATCTCGTTCTGTTGGCGAGTCACCGCGCGCGATTGATCTCCTCTGGCGCGCAGATCGCGGTTGAACGCGACAACGACAAGAACCCGGTGGTATCGCTGCGCGAGATTGCCGAGAAGGCGATTTCGCCCGAGGACCTGCGCGAGGAACTCGTCCATTCATTGCAGAAATATGTGGAAGTCGACGAGCCCGAGCCTGAGGCGGTTCCGCTCATTGGCGCGCCGGGTACCGGGGTGGACGCCGACGATACCGACGTCACCACCGACCGGATGTCCGAAGAGGAGCTCCTCAAAGGCCTCGAAGGCCTTACTCCTCCCGAAAGCCAGCCCGAACCGGACGCGGGCGACGAAGAGGAAGAGGGATAGGCATTCTCGCCTGCGGCGGGCTTTCGCCTTTTCATCTTCTGACGATAATTTAACGAAATCTGTCTTTGCTGTCGGCTGCTGTCGGGGCTTGACCTGGCTCGCGGTCGCCATGGGCGTGTGCCATCGAGATGCCATCGGGGATGCGCCTCGTCCTTGTGGCGTCAGGGCCACGCCATGATATCTTTGTGAGCACTTTGGCCCCCTTTTTGGGCGCAGATGGGTGACCGCGGGGTCGCCTAAGGACGCCCGGGAATTGTTATGCCGCGCATGCCGATCGACCTGCCGCGGATGCAGAACCAGCCCCGTACCCGGGCGCCGGTGGCGCACAGCCCCGATTTGGCGCCGGATTTGTCGCCGCTCGAAGTCGAAAAAGCGCCGGCGAAGCCGCGCCGGCCACGGCTGATGCGGCAATATGAACTGATCGACCGCGTCAAACAGTACAATCCAAACGCCAACGAGGAGCTTCTTAACCGGGCCTATGTCTATGCGATGCGCGCCCATGGCGAACAGAAGCGCGCGTCCGGCGATCCTTATATTTCGCACCCGCTCGAAGTGGCCGCGATCCTCACCGAGCTTAAGCTCGACGACGCCACCATCGCGGCGGCGCTACTGCATGACACGATTGAAGATACCGCCGCCACCCGCGCCGAGATCGACCGGGTCTTCGGCCATGAGATCGGGCGTCTGGTCGAAGGACTGACCAAGCTCAAACGTCTCGAACTCGTCTCCAAGGAAGCCAAACAGGCGGAAAACCTGCGCAAGCTTCTCCTGGCGGTGGCCGATGACGTTCGCGTGTTGCTCATCAAGCTCGCCGATCGGCTGCACAATATGCGCACATTGGCGCATCAGCCGCCGGACGCGCGCCGCCGGACCGCCGACGAGACGCTTGAAATCTATGCCCCGCTCGCCGGCCGCATGGGCATGCAGCGGATGCGCGAGGAGCTGGAAGATCTCGCATTCCATGAACTCAATCCGCAAGCCTACAAGATCCTGAGCGAACGGCTCGAGGCCTTGGCCGCCCGATCGAGCGGCCGAATCGCTGAAATTGAGCAGCAGTTGACAAAGAAGCTTGCCGACCGCGGCATCGGCGCGGAAGTGACCGGCCGGCGCAAACGCGTCTACTCGATCTGGCGCAAGATGGAGCGCAAGGCCGTCGGCTTCGAGCAGTTGTCGGATATTTTGGGCTTTCGCGTCGTGGTCGGCAGTGTTGGCGAATGTTACCAGGCGCTCGGCATCGTACACACGACTTGGCCGGTCGTGCCGGGTCGCTTTAAGGATTACATCTCGACCCCCAAGCAAAACGACTACCGCTCGATTCATTCGACCGTGGTCGGTCCCGGCAAGCAGCGCGTCGAACTGCAGATCCGCACCCGCGACATGCACCAGATCGCCGAATATGGCATCGCCGCGCACGCGCTCTACAAGGATGGCCTGGGCTCACCCACGGAAAAGCTGTCTCGTGAATCGAGTGCCTATGCTTGGCTGCGCCGCACCATCGAGTTGCTGGCGGAAGGCTCCAATCCGGAGGAGTTCCTAGAGCACACCAAGCTCGAATTGTTTCATGACCAGGTCTTTTGCTTCACGCCAAAAGGAAAGCTGATTGCGCTGCCGCGCGGCGCGACGCCGATCGATTTTGCCTATGCGGTGCATACCGACATTGGCAACATGGCGATTGGCGCCAAGATCAATGGCAAGATCGGGCCGCTGAGTTCGGCCCTGCAAAACGGCGACGAAGTGCAGATCTTGACCTCGAAGGCGCAGACCGCCCCGCCGGCGGCCTGGGAGTCGATTGTCGTTACCGGCAAAGCGCGCGACGCCATCCGCCGTGCGACGCGTGCCGCGGTGCGCCATCAATATTCCGGATTGGGGCGGCGCATCGTCGAACGGCTGTGCGAGCGCGCCAAGATTGAATATTCCGACGAAAAGCTCGCCGGCGCTTTGCCGCGGCTGGCCCGCGGCTCGATCGATGACGTGATGTCGGCGGTTGGCCGCGGCGAGATGAAAGCATCCGACGTCGTGCGCGCAATGTATCCCGACTACCGCGACGAACGCGTCACCCCGGTCGCGCCGAAGCCGGACAGCGGCTGGTTCGGCCTGAAATTGGGCAGGGCAGTAAAGTTCAAGCTACCGGCAGAATCCGAAACGAGCGCAATTCCGATCCGCGGCATCAATACTGACTTGCCGGTGCGCTTCGCCCCGAAGGGTGGCGCGGTGCCTGGAGACCGTATCGTCGGCATCCTCAACCCCGGCGAGGGGATCACGATTTATCCGATTCAGTCGGAAGCGCTCAAGCAGTTCGAGGATCAACCGGAGCGCTGGCTCGACGTGCGCTGGGACGTCGACGACAAGGTGCCGCAGCGGTTTCCGGCGCAACTTGCGGTGCAGTCGGTGAACGAGCCGGGCACGCTTGCGCAAATCGCGCAAGTGATCGCCGAGCACGACGGCAATATCGACAATATCCGCATGACCCGCCAATCGCCTGACTTCACCGAATTAACGATCGATCTGGAGGTCTATAACCTCAAGCACCTGACCTCGATCATCTCGCAATTGCGGGCGAAAAAAGTCGTGGCAGCAGCCGAGCGAGTGAATGGATAGTCAGGGGATGCCGCGCTGTACCAAATCCGTGACTGGACTTTTCGGCTGATATGGCTGTCCTTCCGATCCGATTGGGTGTGAACATCGATCATGTCGCCACCGTGCGCAACGCACGCGGCGGCCGGCATCCCGATCCAGTCAAGGCTGCCGAAATCGCAATCGCTGCCGGCGCCGATGGCATCACCGCGCATTTGCGCGAAGACCGCCGCCACATCCTCGATGCGGACGTAGCCCGGCTGAAAGATCGCATCGGCAAGCCGTTGAACCTCGAAATGGCCGCCACCGCGGAGATGGTGAAGATTGCACGCAAACTCAAACCGCACGCCGCCTGCATCGTGCCCGAACGCCGGCAGGAGCGGACCACCGAGGGCGGCCTTGACGCCGCGGGTCAGCGCGAGGCGTTGCGCGCGGTGGTCGGGGAGTTGGCCGATGCCGGCATTCGCGTTTCGCTCTTCATCGCCGCCGAGCCGGCGCAGATCGAGGCCGCGGTGAGCATCGGGGCCCCCGTGATCGAGATTCATACCGGAGCATGGTGTGACGCGATTGCGGCAGGGGAGACCGCCGTAGCCACGGCAGAGTTCGATCGGATTGCGCGCGGCGCCGAGCTCGCCAACCGCGCGGGCGTGGAGGTTCATGCCGGCCACGGGCTCGATTTTGTCACTGCCGAAAAAATCGCGAGCCTCGGCGAAGTGGTCGAGCTCAATATCGGACACTTTCTTATCGGCGAAGCGATCTTTGCCGGATTGGGCGCGGCGGTGCGTTTAATGCGTTCCGCCATGGACCGGGGCAGGGCAGAACTGGGCGTTCCAGACACTCAGCGAAGCACTATGCGATGATCCTTGGCATCGGCTCCGACATCACCGATGCGCGGCGCATCGCCAAGGTCATCGAGCGGCACGGCGACCGCTTTCTCGATCGCGTGTTCACGCCGATCGAACGGGCGCGGGCCGACAAGCGGCGCAACCGGGTCGAGACCTATGCCAAGCGGTTTGCCGCCAAAGAGGCTTGCGCCAAGGCGCTGGGAACGGGTCTGCGCGGCGGAGTGTGGTGGCGCGATATGGGCGTGGTGAATTTGCCTGGCGGCCGCCCGACCATGGAATTGACCGGCGGCGCGCAACGGCGGCTGCACGCCATCACGCCCAAGGGCTACGAACCGCGCATCGACGTGACGATTACCGACGAAGGGCCCCTGGCCCATGCCTTCGTCGTTATCTCGGCGGTCCCCACCACAGATTCGTAGATTGTCCTGCACACGATCCGCATCGCTGCGATGAAAAATTCGTCATGTGCGGCAAGAACCGATCATAAGCACATGGGAACGCTACGTAATATCGGCTCCAGCGAGCCCGCGGCCAAATCCCGCGCGTAATTGCTTGTCGCCGCCCCAGACGCTACAAGACCGCCGCGGGGCGCTTCCACACGAGATGACAGGCTGATGAGTGTGCAAACCGGAACCAAACGGAAAGAGGGTGGCTTTGCCGAAACGGTACGCGTGGTCTTTCATGCTCTGATCATTGCGTTGGTGATCCGCACGTTCCTGTTTCAGCCCTTTAACATTCCGTCCGGTTCAATGATTCCCACTCTGCTCGTGGGCGATTATCTGTTCGTGTCGAAATTCTCCTACGGCTACACCCATTATTCGTTCCCGTTCTCGCCGCCGATCTTCTCCGGCCGCATCTTCAGCTCGCAGCCGCAGCGCGGCGATGTCGTGGTATTCCGCCTGCCCAAGGATGATTCGGTCGATTACATCAAACGGGTTATTGGCCTGCCTGGCGACCGCATCCAGATGATCGACGGCGTGCTCAATATCAACGGGGTTGCAGTGCCGCGGCAACGCGTCGGCGATATGGTCACCGATGAGGACGGCGTGGTGCAGCGGGTCAAGCAATATCGCGAGACGCTATCCAACGGCGTGAGCTACAACACGCTCGATCTCACCGACAATGGATTTTATGACAATACGCCGGTCTATACGGTGCCGCCCGGCGATTATTTTATGATGGGCGATAACCGCGATAATTCGACCGACAGTCGCGTGCTCAGCCAAGTCGGCTATGTGCCGGGCGAGAACATTATCGGCAAGGCGCAAATCATCTTTTTCTCGATCCGCGACGACACCCATGCCTGGGAGGTGTGGCGCTGGCCCTGGTCGGTTCGATGGGACCGTCTGTTCACGCTGGTGCGATGAGCGGCCGCCGCAAAGGCAAATCCGCTGCAATTTGCGAACCGGCCGTCGCGCAGTCCGCTGCACTCGTTGCGCCCGTTGCAACCGTTGCGCAGGCCGATGGCGCCAAGCGAACGCGCCGCCGCAAGCTTGCCGGCACCGTCCTTGAAGAACGCATCGGCTATCGGTTCACCGATGCCCCAATATTGGAAATGGCGCTCACTCATATTTCCGCGCTCAAGGGCGCGCGCAATCGCGCGGGCAGTTATCAGCGTTTGGAATTCCTTGGCGATCACGTGCTCGGCTTGGTGATCTCCGACATGCTGTATCGCGCCTTTCCAAAGGCCGACGAAGGCGAACTGTCGCGCCGCCTCGCCGATCTGGTACGCAAGGAAACTTGCACCGAGATCGCGCGCAGCGTCGACCTCGGCGCAGTCATTCGGGTCGGATCCTCCGAACACAATGCCGGCGCGCGCTCGCGGCCGGCCATCCTCGCCGATGTGTGCGAAGCGGTGATCGGGGCGGTTTATCTCGACGGCGGTTACAAAGCTGCGGAAGAAGTCGTCGAACGCCTCTGGCAGGTGCGGCTGCGCGCCACCGCTCAGCCGCTGCGCGATCCAAAAACGGTATTGCAGGAATGGGCGCAGGCGCGCGGCCTGCCGACGCCGGCCTATCGCGAGATCGCGCGCTCCGGGCCGGATCACAGTCC
>JBASAH010000029.1:0-3447 GCA_049650505.1 Xanthobacteraceae bacterium | reverse complement strand
GCGCCGCACCGCGCTGGCCAGCGGCGGTACCGGCGAGTTCGGGCCGGCCACGCTGTCGTGGGTCGAACGCAGATCGTCGGCGACTTTCTCGGCCTGCATCATCGTGGCGCGGCGTTCGGCAAGCGTAGTCTCCTCGCCGGTTTGCGGCGCCAGCCCGCCGAGTTCCTCGACGGCGTGGCGCAGCCATTCGGCCTCGCGGCTGGCGCGCTCCACTTCCGCCTTGTGGCTTTGCACGGCTGCTTCGCGTTGCCGCCATTGCGTCCACAAATCGGCGACGTCCGCGGCGTCCGCCTCAATGCGGCCATAGGCATCAAGCAGCGCCCTGTGCGTTGCAGCCTCCACGAAGGCGCGCTCGTCGTGCGGACCGTGGATCTCGACCAGCGCGGCGCCGAGCGCCCGCAAGACCTGGACGCTGACCGGCTGGTCGTTGACGAAAGCGCGGGTGCGGCCATCAGCAAATTGCACGCGCCGCAGAATGAGCTCGTCATCGCCGCTCAGCCCATTGTCGGCAATCACCCGGCGCGCCGGATGGTCCCGCCCGATTTCGAAGGCGGCGATCACCTGGCCGTGCTCCGCGCCTTCGCGCACCAGCGCCGCTTCGCCGCGGGCGCCAAGCGCAAGCGCAAAGGCATCGAGCAGTATCGATTTGCCGGCGCCGGTTTCGCCAGTCAGGACGGCGAGGCCGGAACCGAAATCGATGTCCAGACGATCGATCAGGACAATATCGCGGATCGAGAGCCGGGCGAGCATGATGCCGGAGGCCAGACGTCGGTGAGAGATGATGACGGGTAGATGTCGGAAATCAGATGTCAGAATGCCGATAATATGCGTGATTCTTTATCCTGTCCTCTGACCTCTAAGATCCAAACCTCATCCACTCTGCGAAGTCGCCAGCCCTAATTTCTGGAAGGCGCGGCTGATCCAAGACCCCTTGTTCTCGGTGGTCGGCTCGCCGCCCGCCGTCTTCACCAGCCGATAGGCATCTTTGTACCAGTTGCTGTCGGGGAAATTGTGCCCGAGCACGGCGGCCGCGGTTTGCGCCTCGTCAATGATGCCCAAGGCGACATAGGCCTCGCTCAGCCGCATCAAGGCCTCTTCGACGTGACGCGTGGTCTGGAATTGCGTCACCACCACCTTGAAGCGATTGATAGCGCCGATGAAGTCGCGCTTGTTGAGGTAGAAGCGCCCGACATCCATCTCTTTTCCGGCGATCTGGTCGCGCGCCGCCGCGATCTTTTTCTGCGCGCTGACGGCATATTCGCTGTTCGGATACTTCCGCACCACTTCTTGCAGCGCATCGATTGCTTTGTCGGCGCGCGCTTGGTCGCGCGAGACGTCGAGAATCTGATCGTAGTAAGAGGAGCCTATCAGGTACTGCGCGTAAGCGGCGTCGCCGCTGCCCGGATGCAGCGTCACATAGCGCTTCGCCGAGTTCACGCAGTCATCGTACTGCTCGGCCTGATAATAGGCGTAAGCCGACATCAGCAAGGCTTTGCGCGCCCATTCCGAATAGGGATTTTCGCGATCCACCTCGTCGAATTTCTTGGCCGCTTCCTTGTAGTCTTGCTTCGTGTTCAGCAGATACAAGCCTTCGTTGTAGAGCATGTCGGCGGGATTTTCGGGAACGTAGTCGTCGTCCTTTTGGAACAGGCTGCTGCAGCCGGTAAGCGGCAAAGTCAGCGGGATGGAAATAAGCGCCGCGGCGAGGCAGGACGCTAGCGTGCGCAACCTGCCCGCGGATCTCACCGATCCTAGTAATCGCACCATCATGAGCGTGATTGGAGCCCCGTCGCGACAGCCGCGCGCCGCCACCTCGGCGCACCACAGCCCTATGACAATACAGCAATTAAGGCCGACAATCGGCCCGGATTAAGGCGCGAAAGTTAAGCGGTCTAAGAGACCTCAGGCCCATAAACCGGCACGGCGAAGCCGGTGGCAAGGTCGGCGTACCCGCGGGGACGCCGGATTTCCGGCATTTCCACATAGGTCCATGCGCTGCGGTCGGCAAACAAAGCGGTCAGGACGGCGTGATTGAGCTTATGACCGCCGCGGACCGAGCGATAAGCGCCGATCAAGGGCGCCCCCGACAAAGCTAGGTCGCCGATCGCATCCACGGCCTTATGCCGGACGAATTCGTCCGTGTAGCGCAGGCCTTCGGGATTAAGGACTCGATCGTCGGCGATCACGACGGTGTTGTCGATGGACGCCCCACGCGCGTAGCCCGCGCCCCATAGTTTGGCAACGTCGCGCATGAACCCGAATGTTCGCGCCCGGGCCAAGTCCCGCCGGAATGAATCGGACTCAACATCGACAACGAATGCCTGCCGCCCGATCAGCGGGTGGTCAAACTCGATTTCGGTCTCGATTCGCAAGCCCCGTAAATACGGGCGAAGTTCGCCATAGCTGTCGCCTTTGACGACGCGCACCGGTTTGAGCACCTGGATGTAGCGCCGCGATTCGGCGAGCGCGACAATGCCGGCCTGCTGGATAGCGGCGACGAAAGGCGCGGCGCTGCCGTCCATGATCGGGATTTCCGGCCCATCGACTTCAGCGATGGCGTTATCAACGCCAAGCCCGTGCAACGCGGCCAAGACATGTTCAGTGGTCGAGACAAGAGGACCGTTTTCATCGCCAAGAACGGTAGCAAATTCGGTCGCAGTGACCGCGCGGAAATTCGCGCGCAATTCGCGGTCGGCTCCCCCGCCGGTCCCGCAACGAGCGAATACGATGCCGGTATTGGCCTCGGCCGGATGCAGCGTGACCGTGGTCGGTAAACCAGAGTGAACGCCGATGCCGGCGACGGTTACATGATCCTGCAGCGTCGTCTGCCTGCCGGACGGCACGCCCCGCGTCATGCTTTTGCCCCACACCTCACAGCCAAGTTGCGCGAGCAAAAACACTTCGCGAACACGGCCACCCCGACGGCAGGGAAACGCGTTCAAATTACAAATTTGGGGAGGGCCGTAATGGCCCACAGACTCGAATCCCCCGAACTCCCCCGCAACGTGCAAACCCTAATGCTGCAGCGCCAAGAGGCCAATTCACGGTTTCTTACCGAGTGTTACCTTTTTCCAGCCGCACTGCGGTCCGGACCTTGCCCAAAATCGCCCCGGATTGATTTTTCGGGCAGTGGCGCAAACCAGAACGGTCCCTGCAGCTTGGCCGCAAAAATCGCCAGCGGTGTCCAGAAAGCTTTGCTGTAACAAAGAGTTAGATCAGCCGTGCGCGCCCGGGCGCTCGCGCGCCACGGCACGGCCGACCGGATTGAGGAATGCCAGTGGTTAATTCGCTTGTCGGCGCAAGAAAGCCGGAATGTCGAGTTGATCCTGTTCGGCCGAGTTATGCACAGCGCTCGCCCGACCATGCTGATCCAAGCCCTGAGGCACAGTCCGCTTGGCATATTCCGAGACTGGTTCCGGGCGCGTCTCGGCCGGGCGTGGCATGGGC
>JBASAH010000028.1:0-1872 GCA_049650505.1 Xanthobacteraceae bacterium | reverse complement strand
TTGACGCGGCGTTCCTTCAAGCACCAGCCGAACAGCGTCGATAAGGCGGCAAGCATGGAACGCGCTTGTGCGTCAGCCAATCCTTCCTTGCGCCGTTCCAACCCCGGCACGCCACGACGGCGGGTCTCATCCATGCAGCGATGAATGTCATCACCGGATATTGTGGTGATTGGCTTGGTGGCCCAGCGCTCGCACAATCCGTTCGGGATGACAGTTGGTGCGCCGCCATCCTTGGCATAGCGCAAGCCCAGAAAACGCGCTGTGTCGCGCCAGCAACGGGTCTTGGGCTGGGCGTGCTCAGCGATGAACTGGCGGACGGTCACCGGATAGGCGCTGGCCGCGCCAAGCTCGGTCTCGATATGTTGCTGATGCTTTAGCGCTTGATAATCGGCAATGACATCCCGGCCCAAGGCACGCTGCCGGTGCACCTTCGTAGCGAGCGCATGCGCTGCGCCCAGCGTCAGCGGTTGGCCAATCACCGGCTCGTCGGATATTTCCGCGCCGGTGAGGTCGAGCGGCCCAAGGGTCAGCTTTGCAGGCTGGCCGCCAGGGCGACAGAACCGCATCACGAATGACTTTTGGCCGGTTGGATGGATCACGAGGTACAAACCGCGCACCGCGCTGTCGCGTACCTCTCGTCTCTTGGCGGTCGGGCGGTAGCGGTTGATTCCGGCTGTGGTCAGTCGCGGCATGGCCGATATGTCCTTCTCAGTGGCCGGTTAAAGTGGCCCGATGGGGTAAGCCTGGGGTAGGCCGGGAGTAGTGTTAGGCAGTGTGCGCCTAAGTTAGTATCACATCCACACAAATACAATAATAGCCCAATAATAAAGGGCTTTCTTACCCATAAACTGTTAGGATTTGTGGGGTTCCGCAAGTGGGGTGCCGGTAATGACGCCTTCATGGCCGGCGATATAGGGCGCAACGCGCCAAGCGTCAATTCGGGTGGTCAATTCGGACGGTCAATTCGCAATGGTCAAATCGCTGGCCGCCGCGGTTGCCGCCGAGTATCGGGTGGTTAACGTTTGCCGCTCATGCTTTTGCCGCGCGGATGGCATAGTTATCACCACAGTTGGGGCTGATTCGCCGTTCCTGCTTGCCCGCCGCTAGTGCAGGCGTCCATTGCCTTGGCTGGCTCGACGATCCAAATGGGAATAGCGCCTGGAAAGTGCCGTGGGAAAGACCGCAAAATCATCGAAAATGCCCGACCTGTTTGCCGACGCGCCAAAGACGCGTCCCGACAGCGCGCGCCGTGGCGCCCCGCGCGGCCCGGCCGGAGACGCCGGCTATACCGCCAAGCATATCGAGGTGCTCGAGGGGCTCGAGCCGGTGCGCCGGCGGCCGGGCATGTATATCGGCGGCACCGACGAAAAGGCGCTGCATCATCTGTTCGCGGAAGTCATCGACAATGCCATGGACGAGGCGCTCGCCGGTCATGCCGATTGGATCGAAGTCGAAATGGCCGCCGACGGTTTCGTCACCGTCACCGATAACGGCCGCGGCATCCCGGTCGACCCGCATCCCAAGTTCAAGAACAAGTCGGCACTCGAAGTGATCATGTGCACGCTGCATGCCGGCGGCAAATTCGATTCCAAGGTCTACGAGACCGCGGGCGGCTTGCACGGCGTCGGCGTCTCGGTGGCGAACGCGCTGTCCGAGCGCATGGAGGTCGAGGTCGCTCGCGGCCAGCGGCTTTATCGGATGGCGTTCGAGCGTGGCAAGCCGAAGAGCAAATTGCAGGATGCCGGCAAAGCGCCGAACCGCCGCGGCACCAAAGTCCGCTTCCGGCCCGACCCGCAGATTTTCGGCGCTAAAGTGCATTTCAAGCCCGAGCGCGTGTTCAAGATGACGCGCTCAAAGGCCTATCTGTTCGGC
>JBASAH010000027.1:0-5567 GCA_049650505.1 Xanthobacteraceae bacterium | reverse complement strand
GTGTGCAACCTACGCGGAATCCATTACCCGCGCGACGCCGAGCTCGACAACGCGATGCGGCTAGCGTTGCGAGAGATCGAGCGCGATATCGGCGACTCAGCAGCATGATCCCGAGCCACAGATGGCTCAGGGTTCGTTATTTCGGGGTGGCTACCACGCAAATGCGCGATCAGCGGTCTTCCCATGGTCTTCCCAAACCATGCACTGGGAAGATGGCCGCATCTAACTGATTTATTTCATTGGAGCGGGTGAAGGGAATCGAACCCTCGTCATAAGCTTGGAAGGCTTCTGCTCTACCATTGAGCTACACCCGCGTCGGAGCAGCGCCCCGATCTACCTGGAAAATAGCGCATCACCGCCAAGCAGCAAGGGCGCCGCTATAGAATAAAGACGTCACCGCATTACGCTCTTGCGGCGGGCATTCGCCCACGATCTTTAGCCGCTACAGTCGCAGTAGCCGCGGCCGAAAGAGTAACACGCAGAAACCCTCCGCTCGGTTTTTCAAAGCGTCGTTTGTTTTAATCGGCCGCGCGATGAAACATGTGCACTGTGGCCCCGCGAGCACAGCCATTCCGGGCGAAAGTGAGGAATAATCGTAATCGTAAAACGTATGCATGTGACCAGCCAGCCGAACACATAATATGGTGCGGTGGTGCTCCATCACGGACTCCGTGTCGGTTCTGTGGAAACCGCGAGTGCCACGATGACGGCAAACACGAAGGCACTCGCCGCAGCCGCTATCGTATTGATTGCGAGTGCTAGCGCCGGCTTTGCCGATGATGAGATTCAAATCTATAACGCCCAGATTGCCGCGGTCGGGCAATGGACCTTCGAACAGCATCTCAATTACACGATCAGTGGCCGCAGACAGCCGGATTTTCCCGGCGGCTTGGTGCCGAACCACGCTCTCAACGGCACGCCCGAGTTTGCCTACGGCATGACCGACTGGTGGGAAATCGGTTTCTATGTGCCATTCGCCGTAAACGGCGGCGGCGCCTTCCTTTCTAACGGTGCGAGGATTCGCACTCTCTTTGCCGTGCCGCACGCCGGCGAGCGAAATTTTTTCTATGGCGTGAATTTCGAGCTCAGCTACGAGACGCCGCCATTCTCACAAACACGTTTTGCGTCCGAAATCCGGCCAATCGTCGGCGTGCGCAACAAGGAATGGGAGTTCATCGTCAATCCGATCGTCGACATTGGGCTCGGCGCGCTCGGTGAGGCCGATTTCCTGCCGGCGGCCCGGCTCGCGCGCAATCTCGGTCAGGACCGTTTTGTCGGCGTCGAATATTATACCGACCTTGGCAAGATTGGAGACTTTTTGCCGTTCGAGCAGCAGCGGCATCAGATATTCGGCGTTACCGATTTCAAGCTCGGCGCGTTCGATATCGAACTTGGCCTCGGCTACGGCCTGACATCAGGTTCCGATCGTCTGGTTGCCAAAGCGATCATTGGATATGATTTCCCAGTGCCCGGCGGCACAAGCCAATCGAGCGGTGGCAGCCTCAAACAGCCGCTGACCATGAAGGCTCCGCCGCGGCAGACCCCGGGACTTTACTGAGCAAACCGTATCCGTTCCATTGCTGCGCCCGTTCCATTGCACGAACCAGCGAAACTCCAATCATAGCCCTGACCGCGACACGATTCGCCATCGCACCCGAATCCTGTCCTCCAAGCGGATCGGATGCTAATTTGCCGCCATCGGGCCGCCGCCCGCGGACTTTGTGAGGCCGACATGAACAGCCCCAGTAGTTTGGATCCGAGCGCCATACTGGATCGCATACTTTCCGCCGCGGCACAGAATCTGCGGATCGAGAAAATATTGCTGCAGCTTGGCCTCGACCCGAGCAACGTCACGTTCGAAGCGGTGGTCAACCGACTTGTCGACGTCGGGCTTACCCACGTCACGCTGGCAAATATGCTGGCCTTAACCGGCGCGGTATTCTTTGTCGCCACGCTCTTGGTGCGCACAATTGTGCCGCTGCGCGTCATCGGCATCATCAGCAACCTGTTCTTCATCGCCTATGGAGCGTTGGCCGGATCGATGGCGACATTTTTCCTTTATCTGCTGTCGCTGCCGATCAACGCAATCCGGCTGCGCCAGATGCTCACCCTGGTCAGGAAAGCGCGGGTTTCCGCGCAAGGCGATCTATCGATGGATTGGCTGCGGCCGTTCATGACGCCGCGCAAATATCGCCAGGGCGATGTTTTGTTTCACAAGGGCGACCCCGCCAACGAGATGTTCTTGACCGTGACCGGAAAATTTCTCGTAAGCGAGATCGGTATCGAACTGCCGGCTGGACGCATGATGGGCGAGCTCGGTTTCGTCGACCCCAAGAACCGGCGCACCCAAACGGTGGAATGCATCGAGAACGGCGACGTTCTGACCATCACCTATGAAAAGCTGCTCGAACTCTACTTTCAGAACCCGGAATTCGGTTATTATTTTCTGCGGCTGACCACCGAGCGTCTCATGCAAAATATTTCACGGCTTGAAGGCGTCATCGAGGCGAAAACGAAAGACGTCGTTCGCTTGGAAGGCCTGCTCGCCGCCTGCAAAGTCGCGTCGCAGTAAAGCGCGCACGTTCTGGAGTACCGGCCGGAATCCCGACCGGCCGGGCATTTATGAAATTCCTATAAGCCGATCCCCACACCTGTCTCGAATTCCTATGCGCCCAGGCGCAGATATCGGACCTGATCGGGCAGGAGCTTTTCGCGGCATTTGACTCAGGTCAAAGCAGCATTTCGCCCGAAGGCATCTGCTGGCGTTTAGAATTTCGTTCGGAGCACTCCCATGATGGACGTCGTGATGATGGCGCTCGCGGCTGGCTTCTTCGCTTTGTCGATTGCCTATGTCTACGCCTGCGAAGAGCTATGAGGAGATGGCGTCATGATTTTTGATTACTCGCTCGCCGCGCTCGTGACCGCCGGACTTCTCTTCTACTTAGTTTACGCTTTGCTCAAGCCCGAGCTGTTCTGAAGGACGATTCCCATGACCGTCATCGGCTGGGTCCAGATTCTGCTGTACTGTGCGATCCTCGTCGCAATCACGCCGGTGCTCGGCGCGTACATGACGCGCGTGTTCAACGGCGAACGCACTTTTATGTCCCCGATCCTGCGTCCGGTCGAGATCGCCATCTATAAAATAGCCGGCATTGACGAGCGCCAGGAGCAGCACGCGGTCACCTACACCGTCGGCATGTTGCTGTTTCATGTTGGCGGCTTTCTCATTCTGTATTTGTTGATGCGCCTGCAGGCCACCCTGCCGTTTAATCCGGCGGAGCAGTCGCCAGTTGCCGAGGATTTGTCCTTCAACACGGCGATGAGTTTCGTCACCAATACCAACTGGCAGAATTACGGTGGTGAAAGCACGATGTCCTACCTCGTGCAGATGCTCGGTCTGACGCATCAGAATTTTCTCTCGGCGGCGACCGGCATCGTGCTTGCGGTGGCATTGATCCGCGGCTTTGCGCGGCATTCCGTGCGGACGGTCGGCAGCTTCTGGGTCGATGTCACGCGTTGCACGCTCTACATCTTGCTGCCGATTTGCGTGCCGTACGCGCTGTTCCTGGTCTGGCAGGGCATCCCGCAGACGCTCGGTCCCTATATCGACGCGACCACGCTGGAAGGCGCCAAGCAGTCGATCGCAGTCGGTCCGGTCGCCTCGCAGATCGCGATTAAGATGCTCGGCACCAACGGCGGCGGCTTTTTCAACGCCAATGCTGCGCATCCGTTCGAGAATCCGACCGCGCTGTCGAACTACGTGCAGATCATTTCGATTTTTGCGCTCGGCGCCGCGCTCACCAATGTGTTCGGCCGCATGGTCGGCAACCAGAAGCAAGGCTGGGCCGTGCTTACCGTGATGGGCGTGTTGTTCATTGCCGGCGTCATCGCCTGCTACGCCGCCGAAGCGCATGGCAATGACGCGCTCAACGCGCTCGGACTGACCGGCGGCAATATGGAAGGCAAGGAGACCCGCTTCGGCATCGTCGCCTCGGCGCTGTTCGCCGTTATCACAACCGCGGCGTCGTGCGGCGCGGTCAACGCCATGCACGACAGCTTCACCGCGCTCGGCGGCATGATCCCGCTGATCAATATTCAGCTCGGCGAAATCATCGTCGGCGGCGTCGGCTCCGGCATGTACGGCATGCTGCTGTTCGTGATCATTTCGATCTTCGTCGCCGGGCTGATGGTCGGGCGCACGCCGGAATATGTCGGCAAAAAGATCGAAGCCAAAGAAGTCAAGATGGCGATGCTCGCCATTCTTGTCCTACCGCTCATGTATCTCGGCTGGACTGCCGTAGCGATGCTGGTGCCGTCCGCGGTTAGCGCAATGAATAATCCCGGTCCGCACGGCTTCACTGAAGTTCTCTATGCCTACACATCGCAAACCGGCAACAATGGATCGGCTTTCGCCGGGATCAGCGCGAATACGCTGTTTTACAACATGACCGGCGCGATCGCGATGGGCGTCGGCCGCTTCTGGATGATCATTCCGACGATGATCATCGCCGGTTCGCTGGCCGGTAAGAAATTGGTTCCGGCCTCGGCGGGCACCTTCCCGACCACCGGCGGTCTGTTCGTCGGGCTGGTCGTCGGCGTCATCGTCATCGTCGGCGGACTCACATTCTTCCCGGCGCTGGCGCTCGGTCCGATCGTCGAGCAGCTTTCGATCAACGCCGGCACGCTGTTCTCGTCCAATTAAGGTACGGAGCGACTGCGATGGAAGCCTCAACTCTGCGCAAGAGCCTGCCGGTATCGGCGCTGTTCGATCCGAAGATCGTCATGCCGGCCATCGGCTCCGCTTTCGTGAAACTTGACCCGCGCACGCTCGTGAAGAACCCCGTCATGTTCGTGCTGGAAATCGTCACCGTGCTGACCACCGTGATCCTGATCCGCGATCTCTTCATTGGTGGCGGGCACATCCTGTTTGAATTCCAGATCATCCTTTGGTTGTGGTTCACCGTGCTGTTCGCCAATTTTGCCGAGGCCGTTGCGGAGGGCCGCGGCAAGGCGCAGGCCGACACGTTGCGGCGCCAGCGCACCGAGACCCAGGCCAAGCTCCTGATGGCCGCGGGCGATTCAGAGAAGTATCGGCTCGTTCCTTCGACCAACCTCAAGGTCGGCGACGTAGTTCTTGTTGAAGCCGGCGATCTGATTCCCTCCGACGGCGAAGTGATCGAAGGCATGGCTTCGGTGAACGAAGCAGCAATCACCGGCGAATCGGCGCCGGTCATCCGTGAATCCGGCGGTGACCGGTCAGCGGTCACTGGCGGCACGCAAATCCTCTCCGATTGGATCCGCGTGCGCATCACAGCGGCGCCCGGCTCGACTTTCCTTGATCGCATGATCCGCCTGGTCGAAGGCGCCGAACGGCAGAAGACGCCGAACGAGATCGCCTTGAACATTCTTCTGATCGGCCTGACCATCATCTTCGTATTCGCGACCGCGACGATCCCAAGCTATGTCCATAACGCCGGCAGCACGATTTCCGTGGTGATCCTGGTCGCGCTGTTCGTGACATTGATTCCGACAACGATCGGGGCGCTCCTTTCCGCCATTGGCGTTGC
>JBASAH010000026.1:0-4796 GCA_049650505.1 Xanthobacteraceae bacterium | reverse complement strand
GCCGGTCTCCTTCTCGACCAGCGAAGCAAGGACAACGAGTTGCTCCGGCGTCTTGACCGGAAGGTCCGGTGAGCGATGATCCCACACCTCGCGTAGCAGCCGCTGTTGCGCCTGCTGCATGCGCTGGATCATTTGGTCGCGGCTTATGCCGCGCGCAAAGTTATAGGTATCGGGCAATAAGCTGCCTTCGCGCGGGATTTCCTTGATATCGCCGGCCAGAATATCGTCCTGCAACAAGCGCGCGACCATCTGCTGTGACGTTAGTCCTTCTGGAAGACTGACCTGGTGCGCGACCACCTTGCCTTCGACAATTGTGGCGACCACGTCGCGCATACTTGAATGTGCCTTGAATTCGTATTCGCCGGCCTTGAGATCCTCGCGCGCCTTGAGCACGAGCACGCCGCCGATGAACAGCCAAGATTGATCGATCACGTCTTCGCGGGAGAGAATATCGGCGATATCGCGCATTCCGGAGCCGCGCGGGATATTCACGATGCGGTCTGCCGGCAGCGGGCCCGCCGCCTCGAAGCGCTGTTTGCCAACAAACAGTGCAACGCCTGCCGCCAAAGCCACAAGCACGAAGGCGCTGATAACCGCATTGCCAATGATAATGAGCGGATGCCGTGCGCTCGCCGAACGGCGCGCCGGTAAATCGACCCTGTCGGGCTCGATGGCTGCTCGCGGGCTCCGCGGCGCGCGTTTAGCCTCGCTCCGGCTGAGACTTCCAGCTGTGGCGCTGGTCGGATTCACCGCCGAACGAGGCAACGGATTGCTGGCCGAGCCCGTGCCAATCCCTGCCGGACTGGAGCGTAAGGATGGGCCGGCGCGCTCTTCGCCATTCGGCGGGGTGCTAGCTCCGGTCACCGCCACACATCCAATCGTACGACTCGCATGGTCAACTTTGCGATGAAAGCGCGAAGCTCGGATACGCGTCGTTGGTGATTTCTGCCGTGTCCCGCCACAAAGATGTCAATCGCAGGTGAGTGCGGAACAAATGTGGCGGACCGCCGAAACGACACATTAGTGCGCTACTTTGCGGAAAACCAGCGAAGCGTTCGTGCCGCCGAATCCGAATGAATTCGACAGCGTGACGTTTACCGGTCGTTGCTGCGCTGTATGCGGCACAAGGTCGATCGCGGATGCAACCGACGGATTGTCGAGATTGATAGTCGGTGGCACCACGCCATCGCGCATCGCGAGTAGACAGAATATCGCTTCGACCGCGCCCGCGGCGCCAAGAAGGTGGCCGATCGAGGATTTGGTCGACGACATCGCGATATGGCCCGCTGCATTACCGACAAGCCGCTCGACAGCCTTGAGCTCGATCTCGTCGCCAAGCGGCGTCGAGGTGCCATGCGCATTGATATAGTCGATGTCGGCTGGAGAAATGTCGGCGCGGCGAATTGCGGCAGTCATGCAGCGAAATGCGCCGTCACCGTCCTCCGCCGGCGCGGTGATATGGTAGGCATCCCCAGAAAGACCGTAGCCGACAAGCTCGCCGTAAATGCGCGCACCCCGCTTTTTGGCGTGATCGTATTCCTCGAGCACGACCGCGCCCGCGCCTTCTCCCATGACAAATCCATCGCGATCGCGGTCGTACGGCCGCGAGGCGCGCTCTGGCGTCTCGTTGAAGCCGGTCGAAAGCGCGCGGCACGCCGCGAATCCGGCAAGCGAAATCCTGTTGACAGGTGACTCCGTCCCGCCTGCCACCATCACATCGGCATCGCCAAGCGCAATCAGCCGGCCGGCATCGCCAATTGCGTGCGCACCTGTGGAACAGGCGGTGACCACGGCATGATTGGGTCCCTTGAGCGAATGGTTGATCGATACATAGCCGGACGCGAGATTGATGAGCCGGCCGGGTATGAAGAAAGGCGACACGCGCCGCGGTCCACGGTCGCGTAATAACAACGCTGTCTCGGCGATCCCCTCGACGCCGCCGATTCCGGATCCCATTAGAACGCCGCTAGTGATCTGATCGGCATGTTCGCGCGGGTGCCATCCGGCATCGTCGAGCGCTTGCGTGGCTGCAGCCATGGCAAAGACAATGAAATCATCGACCTTGCGCTGCTCTTTGGGCTCCATCCAATCGTCAGCATTAAAGGCTCCGGCCGAGCCGTCGCCGCGCGGGACCTGGCCGGCAATCTTGCAAGGGATATCGGATACATCGAATTTTTCTATACGTTTGATGCCACTTTGCCCAGCCAGCAGTCGCTGCCATGCTTGCTCGATCCCGCAGGCGAGCGGCGTCACCAATCCGAGCCCCGTGACAACCACGCGTCTCATCGAGGGGCGCTCCCGCTAAACGCAGTCCAAATGCCGTCCCACCGCATATAGGAATACGCGGCGATTACGGCAGTCCATATCGATCATGCAAAAATACCGGGCGATCGCGACCGGTCAGCTCTTTGCGTTTTTTTCGAGAAATTTGATCGCGTCGCCAACGGTCAAAATCGTTTCGGCGGCGTCGTCGGGGATCTCGCAGCCAAATTCTTCCTCAAAGGCCATCACGAGTTCGACCGTGTCGAGACTGTCGGCGCCGAGGTCATCGATGAAGCTGGCGTTCTCGGTCACTTTGTCCGGCTCGACGCCGAGATGTTCCACGACGATTTTTTTCACGCGCTCGCCAATATCACTCATCGTTCCAACCTCATCTTGCAACGCGACCCGTCAAGCTCGCTTCGATATCTGTCCAAATACTTCATTGAACTTGCCGACAGCCGTGGGTCGACACCGATTCAGAGGCGGACGTAGCGCCCGGCGCTCCGGGATTCCGGCTCCCCCAACCCGAGTTCGGTTCGGTTACCACACTTCAAAACGGTTGACCAGCGCGCCGGCATCTCGCCCCCGCCATCTGCTACCGCGTTCAAATCATGGCCATTCCGCCATTCACATGCAACGTTTGGCCGGTCACGTAGCCGGCCTCGTTGGAGGCGAGAAACACGACAGCGGAAGCGACCTCGGCAGGGGTGCCCGCGCGGCTTGCCGGAATTTTTGCGACAATCGTTTCCCGTTGCTTGTCGTTGAGCTTGTCCGTCATCGGCGTGACGATGAATCCAGGAGCCACGCAATTGGCGGTAACGCCGCGCTTGGCATACTCCTGCGCCATGGCCTTGATCATGCCAGCGACGCCGGCTTTGGCGGCAACATAATTGGCCTGGCCGGGATTACCGGTCGTGCCCACCACGGAGGTGATCGCGATCACACGCCCGAAACGTCGCCGCATCATCCCGCGCAGCGCGGCACGCGCCAGCCGGAACGTGGCGGACAGATTAATGGCGATGACTTGTTCCCAGTCCTCATCGCGCAGCTGCACCAGCAAATTATCGCGGGTGATCCCGGCATTGGCGACCAGAATATCGAGCTGTCCCATTGCCTCTTCCACGCGCGGCACCAGCGCTTCGGTCTCGGCCGCATCGGCGAGGTTACCGGGCAGAACATGCACGCGCTCGCCGAGTTCGGTTGCGAGCCGATCGAGGACCTCGCGCCGCGTTCCTGAAATTGCGACCGTGGCTCCTTGGCCGTGAAGGCTGCGCGCAATCGTGGCTCCGATCGTGCCGGTCGCCCCAGTCACCAGCGCCGTCCTTCCGGTGAGTTCAAACATCGTCCCTGACCCTTTCCGGCCGCAGCAATAGCTCAGCCCCGCGAGGCTTTGAACCTTGCAATGTCCTCAGGCGATCCGATTGCGGTGGCCGATGCGGCCTCGGCGATACGTTTGATCAGGCCGGTCAGCACCTTTCCGGCGCCGATCTCAAAAAACGACGACACGCCAGACTGCGCCATGAACAGGACGGATTCGCGCCAGCGCACGGTGGCGGTGATTTGTTCGACGAGATTGCGCACGACCGCCGCCGGATCCTTGACCGGACGCGCCAGCACGTTAGCAACCACCGGCACCAGCGGCGCCTTGACCGAAACCCTGGTCAAGGCATCGGCCATCACATCGGCGGCAGGCTGCATCAGGGGACAATGGAAAGGGGCTGAGACTGGCAGCATCATCGCCCGCTTGACCCCACGCGCCTTGGCAACCTCCACCGCGCGTTCGACGGCGGCCTTGGCGCCCGACAAAACGACCTGGCCGCCGCCATTGTCATTGGCGGCTGCGCAGACACCCGCGCTCGAGGCTTCCGTGGCAATCGATTTCGCCTCCGCCAAATCAAGGCCGATGAGAGCGGCCATGGCGCCGGTACCGACCGGAACGGCTTTTTGCATGGCCTGACCGCGGACGCGCAATAAGCGCGCGGCATCGGCGACCGAAAGCGATCGCGCCGCGGCGAGCGCCGAATACTCGCCAAGCGAATGGCCGGCGACGAACGCGACATCGCGCGTGATGTCGAGACCCGCCTCTTGTTCAAGGACGTGCAAAGCAGCAATCGAGACCGTCATCAGCGCGGGCTGTGCGTTCTGCGTCAGAATGAGAGTCTCCGCAGGTCCGTTCCAGATCGTATCGCTGAGCCGCTCGCCCAATGCGGCATCGACTTCCTCAAAAACTTGGCGCGCGCAGGTGAAGGTGTCGGCCAGAGCCTTGCCCATGCCGACGGCCTGGCTGCCCTGGCCGGGGAAAACGAATGCAACGCTCATCGGCTAAAATTGGCCCCGCTCATTGATCGCCCTCGCTGGAATGGGCGAAAGATACCGTGATGCCATTGATGTCAAGGCGACTAATCCCGGTAAAATAACGACCATCGCGCTCCTGCGGGCGGCAGTGCGGTCTCTTGCCTTTCTGGACGGGCCGCGTATAAGGCCGGCTTCCGCTCGACCCCGGCCGGGGGCTGAACGGACGGCTGTGCATGCGC
>JBASAH010000025.1:0-9455 GCA_049650505.1 Xanthobacteraceae bacterium | reverse complement strand
GGCAGAGGCAGGAACAGGCGGCTGCGCGGGCGCGGGTTGCACCGTGGACGGAGTTGCGGCGGATGGCGCCGGTTGAACATTCTGCGCAAGCGCAACGCTGGCCGTCGCAGTAATCAGTATTGCCGCGAGCAAACAGCGGCCCGCCGCGCGCGCGCCGACCGCCTTGGTGTCGCTGCCGTTATTACCGTCTGCCGTCACGGCCACACCCCGTCACTGCCGTCTTCGTGGCCTGCCCCGATTGCCGTCGCTTGCCTGGAACTAACGAAGAAGCTTGATGGCCAAATTGGGCGTCAACAAGTCAAAATAACTCACCCTCGCGGCCCGCAAACAGTCTGCTGATTACCCCCTACTTGTCACCGCCAAAGTCTGCGACTTTCCCGCCACCTGATCCAAACAAACCAGGCCAAGCCGGCGGCCAGCAGCACGACAATGACGACATCAAAGCGGTGAAACAGGCTGCGAAAAGTCGGGTCGCTATCCCAACGCGCCCCCAACACCATGCCGATATAGGCCAGACCAAAACACCAGGGCCATGACCCGAGAAACGTATAGACCTGGAATTTTAACATCGGCATGCGCGCCAAACCCGCCGGAAAGGCGATGAAGGTCCGCACCACCGGAAGTAGCCGGCCGATGAAAACAGTAATGGCGCCGTAGCGGGCAAAAAAATGCTCGGCGCGATCGAGCTCGGCCGCGCTGACCAGGACATATCGGCCCCAGCGCTCGAATGCCTTGCGGCCGCCCTTGGCGGCGACGTAATAGGCGACGGTCGAACCGACATTGCAGCCGAGTGCGCCCATCGTCGCGGCGCCGATCAGGCTGAACTGGCCGATGGAAACGAGATAGCCGGCGAACGGCATGATGATTTCGGACGGCAGCGGAATGCAGGCCGACTCGATCGCCATGAGGATGACGACGCCGAAATAGCCGGCCGCCGAGATCACAGCGACGATCCAGGCCGCGAGCGTCGAAATAATTTGGTCGAGCATTGCGAGATGAAAGCAGGAGCGGAAGCTCAGCGCTGCTTGCGGGCGCGCCGGCCTTCGAGCACGACGATCTTCCGCCGCGGAAACTCTTCCGGGAGTTTCTTCGGCACTTTTTCGGCGATGCCAAGGAGCCGCTCGCGCCGGTCCATCTCTTTCCAGACATCTTCCGGTTTAATGCCGGAGGAGATCCACAGCACCACGAGATTATAGATAAGGTCGGCGCTTTCCTTGACGACGGCCTCGCGATCGCCGTGCATGGCGTCGATCACGACCTCCACGGCCTCCTCGGCGAGCTTCTTCGCCATCTTGCTGCGGCCCGAGCGCAACAGCCGCGCCGTCCGCGAGGTGGACGGATCGTCGTTACGGCAGGCATAGGCCGCCTGATAGAGCCGGGCAATCGAATCACTCATGGCCCATCAGAATATCCTGATCTTGTCGCGATTGTGTTAATTCCGGCCGCCGACGCCACTTTTAGGACGCTGGAAGGCAAAAACCGGCTTAGAAGCCGCCTTTTTGCATTGCAATGCGGCTCGACCGATCAATCGTCGAGCGCCAACAGCCCGGCATTGCCTCCGGCCGCAGCGGTATTGACGGTCACGACCTGCTCGGCCGCAAACCGCAGCAGATAGTCCGGTCCGCCGGCTTTGGGTCCGGTTCCTGAAAGTCCCGTGCCACCGAACGGCTGCACGCCGACGACCGCGCCAATCATATTACGGTTAACATAAATATTGCCGTGCGGGAGCCGGCCGGCAATCCGCTCGACGCGAAGATCGATCCGCGATTGGATGCCCAGCGTCAGCGCGGTGCCGTTCGCAGCGATATCGTCCAACAGCGCGTCCAGCCGCTCTGGCTGCCAACGCACGACATGCAGCACCGGGCCGAAGACTTCGCGATCGAGCTCGGCGGCACGATCGAGTTCGACGATGGCGGGCGCGACATAGGTCCCATCCGCCGGCAGACGGCCGTGCCGATCCCAGCGAAATTTCACGCGATCCGCGCGCTCCTGTTCACCAAGCCATTCGTCCAGGTTCGCCTTGGCCTCGGCATCGATCACCGGGCCGACATGAGTGCCGATGCGCCGCGGGTCGCCGACTTTGAGCTCGCGCGCGGCGCCTGCCAGCATGTCGAGCATTGGCTCGGCGATATCCTCCTGCAGGCAAAGTAGCCGAAGCGCCGAACAGCGCTGCCCGGCGGAGCGGAACGACGAGGCCAGCACGTCATCGCACACCTGCTCAGGCAAGGCCGTCGCGTCGACGATCATGGCGTTGATGCCGCCGGTTTCGGCAATGAGCGGCACGATCGGACCTGTTTTCTCTGCGAGCGCGCGATTGATGGCGCGGCCGGTTTCGGTCGAGCCGGTGAACGCTACGCCGGCGCGGAGCCGGTGCGCGACGAGACGTGCGCCGATCGCGCCGTCGCCGGGAACCAGATGCAGCGCGCTTGTTGGCATGCCGGCTTCATGGAGCAGCGAAACGGCAAACGCGGCGATAAGCGGGGTCTGCTCGGCCGGCTTCGCGACCACCGTATTGCCGGCAACGAGCGCCGCGGCGATTTGGCCGACAAAGATGGCGAGCGGAAAATTCCACGGCGAGATGCAGACGAACACCCCGCGGCCGCGGTAGCGCAATAGGTTGCTTTCGCCGGTCGGCCCGGGCATCGCGTGCGGGGCAAGCGTTGTGCGCGCTTGCGCGGCGTAATAGCGGTAGTAATCGACCGCTTCGCGCAGTTCGGCGACGGCATCGTCCAAAGTTTTGCCGGCTTCGTTCTGCAGCAAGGCCAGCAAGCGTCCGCGATTGCGTTCCAGCCGATCGGCGGCGCGATCGAGAACCGCGGCGCGCTGTTCGAGCGGCTTCGCTGCCCAGGCGGAGAAGCCATCGGATGCCGCGGCGATGGCGGCGCGGGCGATCGCATCGTCGGCTTCGCGGACGAGGCCGATCACGCTGCCGTCAATCGGCGAATGCAAGTGCCGTTCGATGCCCGGCAGCGCCACGCCATTGACCAGCGGCGCGGCTTGCGCGGTCGCCGTCGTAGCCTCGCGAATTTCTCCGAGCAAAGCGTCGAGGCTGGCGCGATCGCCGAATTCGATGCCGGCGGCGGCGCGCCGCTCCGGTTGAAAGATATCTTGCGGCAGCGGAATCTTTCGATTGCGCGCTTGCGCGGCGTCACCGATCCAGCTCTGCGGCCGGCGCAGGATATCGGCCACCGGCACGCCGGGATCGGCGGCGGCCGAAACGAACGACGAATTTGCGCCATTCTCTAAAAGCCGCCGCACCAGGTAGGCCAGGAGATCGCGATGGCCGCCGACCGGTGCATAGACGCGACAGGCAGCTTCCGGAAATTCGCCGAATAGCGCCTCGTAGAGCACTTCGCCCATGCCATAGAGCCGCTGGAATTCGAATCCGTCGATGCCGCCGGCATCCTCGATGACGCCGGCAACGGTCAAAGCGTTGTGCGTGGCGAATTGCGGAACCAGCCGGTTGCGCGCCGCCAATAGCCTCTTCACGCAAGCCATATAGCAAAGGTCGGTCATCGCCTTGCGGGTGAAGACCGGATAATCGGCCAAGCCGCGCTCCTGGGCGCGTTTGATTTCGTTATCCCAGTAGGCGCCTTTGACCAGCCGCACGGTCAGCTTGCGGTTTATGGCTGCGGCCACGTCCTCGACCCAATCGATCACCGCCAGCGCGCGCTTTTGATAGGCCTGCACCGCGAGGCCGAAGCCGTCCCAACCGTCGAACACACCATCGCGCAGCACGGCGGCGATCACCTCGAGCGACAATTCCAGCCGGTCCGCCTCTTCGGCGTCAACGGTGAATTGCAAATCGTGCGCCTTGGCGAGCTCCGCGAGCTCAATGAGCCGCGGCGTCAATTCCTCGCGCATGCGCTCGCGCGAGATCGGCTCGTAGCGTGGGTGCAGCGCCGAAAGCTTGACGGAAATTCCCGGCTGGACGCGCGAATTCTTGTTGACGCCATCCGCGCCGATAGCGGCGATCGCGCCGGCATAAGCCGCGAAATAATTGTCCGCATCGGCGCTGGTGCGCGCGCCTTCGCCGAGCATATCGAATGAATAGCTAAATTGCGGGTGCGTTTTGGCGCGCGCCAGCGCCTCTTCGATCGTCCGCCCCATCACGAAGTGCGAAGCCAAGAGGCGCATCGCCCGGCGCGTCGCCGCCCGCATGGCCGGCAGTCCGATCCGGCGCACGACGTTATCGAGAATCGTTTCCGGCGTTTCACCCGGATGAATGACGCGCGCCGCCATGCCGAGTGTCCAGGCCGAAGCCGAAACCAGAAGCGCCGTCGACTTGACGTCGCCGTCGAGCCAGCGGCCGCCGGCGAGCTTGTCTTCGATCAGCCGATCCGCAGTGGCCGCGTCGGGCACGCGCAGGAGCGCCTCGGCCAGCACCATGAGCGCGAGGCCCTCCTTGGTGGAGAGCGAAAAGGCATGCAGAAAATCCTCGACACCGCCCAAGCCGCCGATCTTGGCGCGGATCGCCTCGATTAAGCGCTGCGCGCGCGCATCGACCCAGCGTTCCGCAGCGGGCTCGCGCGCCGCATCCGCTAGAAATCTCGCCGCCAGTTCCTCGTCGGGTTGAGCGTACGACGCCTGGAACGGCGGCAGCGCGGCCGTCACTCCATTCATGCCGGCATTCTAGCCGGTCTGCGATGAAATCGCTCCAGGTCTCATGCTCATCGACCCCCCCTCCAGGTGGAGGTGAAAAGTCAGTGAGCCGCGAGAACGATGATGCTTCCTAACCGCTACGGGTCAGCAGCATTTCGAGCTTGTCGATGCTTCCCGTCCAGCCGGCTTCCATGCCGTTGAGGTAGCCGACAGCATAATCGACCACGGCGCGGCCGCGCGTGTGCAACGTCATCGTCGTCTTGCCGCCTTTATCGGCAAAGGTGACCGTGGTGAGCCCTTCGATAATGGGATGACCCGCCGCATCGACGGCGATGTTGGTAAAGACGAGCCGCTCCGGCGGCGCGATTTCGCGAAACTCGCCCTTCATCGGATAGATGTTGCCATCGGGACTGCGCATATGGATGCGGATCGCGCCGCCGACGCGAACGTCGATCTCGCAAACCGGATTGGTGAACCCCTTGGGTCCCCACCATTGCGCGAGTTGACCGGCATCCGTCCAAGCCCGGAAGACCACCGCGCGCGGCGCGTCAAACATGCGCGTGATGGTGATTTCGCGTTCGGCGAGTGTCGCCTGCTCTGCAACAGCCATTATCACCTCCTCAAGTTGCTGCGCTAAAACTAGAGCGGGATAAAGACTTTCATCCCGCTCCAGGACTGGCGAGATAGGCCTCAAGCCGCTCGAACGAGCCGCTCCAGCCGCCACGCATGCCCTCGTGCGCCGCGTCGAAAGTTGCCTGTTCTTCCGCCGAGGCATCGAGCGGCGACCAACGCAGCGTGAGCTTGGTCTTGCCGCCCGTTTTGCCGCCCGGCGCGTCTTCGAATGTGACCGTTGTCAGCAATTGCAGCGGCCAGGTCGGCGCCATCGGGTGGCGCGTGAGGCCGCCGGCTTCGTCGGAAAACGAATGCACCCAGACGAGGCGCTGCGGCGCGACGACCTCGCGATAGACGAATTTCGCCCACATTACGGGACCATCGCCGGCCCGCATCGCACCGTGATAGGTGCCGCCGACACGCAGATCCATTTTCGATGCTACGACGACCGAGCCTTTCGGGCCAAACCACTCTTTCATCCTTTCCGGCTCGGTGAAGCACTTCCACAGCACCTCGCGCGGCGCGTCGAACAGGCGCGTGATCACGAAATCGGCGCTTTTGGTTTCGGCTAGCATGGAAATCCCCCGTGATTTGGGTGTTTGACGGTGTGCTTAGAGCGCAATGAGATTTCGTTGAATCGCTATTCCGCTCTAGCTATTTTGTTTGAGCATGATCTTTTCCGAAAACCGGTTACCACTTTTCGGGATCATGCTCTTAGTGTTGCGGGACCAGGATCATCCAGTGCACGCCGAACTTGTCGGCGAGCATGCCCATGCGCGGCGAGAAGAATGTCTTGCCAAGCGGCATCGTCACCTGACCGCCATCGCCGAGCGCTGCGAACATCTTGTCGGCGTCCGCTTCGTCTTTCGCCGCAATCGACAGCGCGAAGCCGTCGAATTTCGGATGCCCGCTATTGCGGCCGTCGGATGTCATGATCGTTGTCTCACCGACCTGGAACTGGGCGTGCATCACCTTGTCCGCGTTGCCCGGCGTGCACATGCTTTTGTCGGGGCTGTCTTTCCAGCGCATCACCATTTTCACGTCGGCGCCGATCGCCTTCTTGTAAAATTCCAGCGCTTCGTCGCAGCGGCCGTCGAAGAACAGATAAGGTTGTACCTGCATGATTTGGCTCCTTTCCTTGCGGCGTAAATGTCTGAGGATTGCGCTATTGCACCCGCTAGGCCATTGACGCGACGTAAGCCTCAAGCCGCGCCAGCCATCTCGCCAGCTCCTGCTCCGTCCAGCCATCAAACACCGGTGCCAGTTGGTTGCAGCCAGACGCGACCGGCGCGAATAAGCGGTCGCATTGCGCCTTCACCGTGGCAATGAAAGCTGCGACGGCGGCGAAATAGCCGGGATATTTCATATTTGTGACTATGTGACAGTAAAGCAGCAGTTCCAGCATGGCCCCTCTCCCTTTCATTGTTCCTAGGACGAACGGCCATGCCCTATTCCGACAAACCGCACGCAAAAAAGTCGCCCGGAACTAAGCTTTCATCGCAACGTAATCGGCCAAGCGCGCCATGGTCTGGACCAGGCCCTTGTCGGCGCCATATTCCTTGATGACGCGATCGCGTTCCGCGGCCGATGGGAAGTCGCCGCGCCAAATGATGCGCGTGCGGCCGCCGAGATCCTCGAAAATGACCGTCTGCCGAAACTGCACCGGCTCGACGTCATCGGCTCCGCCATGGCGGTAAACGATGCGCTCGGGCGACACGATCTCTTCGAAGGTGATGAGGTTCTGATAGTCGCGGCCATCGGGACCGTGCATCACAAACCGCCAAATCCCGCCGGGCCGAAAATCGAAACTGTAAGTGGTGGTGGTAAAGCCGTTCGGTCCCCACCATTGCTCGAGGTGTTTGGCATCGGTCCAGGCGGAAAAGACCAGCGCGCGCGGCGCATCGAATTCGCGCGTGCCAACGATTGAACACGGATCGCGGTCAAGATCGAGGCTGCTTATTGCGGGCATCTTTTCTGTCCTTCCTCTTCGGTCCTCGATTATTGCGCTCTTTGGCCTGCAGCTTTTGCAGGTAAGCGTCCAAACGATCGAAGCTCTCGTCGAAAAAGCGGCGGTAGTGTGCGAGCCAGTCGTCGATGTCTTTGAGCGCGCGCGGCTCGATGCGGCACGGCCGCCATTGCGCTTCGCGGCCGCGGGCAATCAGGCCGGCACGCTCAAGCACCTTCAGATGTTTGGAGACTGCCGGCAGGCTCATCGCGAATGGCTTGGCCAGTTCGGTGACCGACGTTTCGCCGAGCGCGAGCCGCGCCAGAATGGCGCGACGGGTGGGGTCGGACAGGGCTGCGAAGGCGGAATCGAGCGGCAATTTGACCATCCGGTTAAATAACTAATCGGTTAAATACATCGCAAAACTGCCCCCGTCAAGCCCGGGATGCCGCCCTATGTTTTCGGGCGGCGCTGCTTAGAATCCAGCATGGCCTTCATCCGCATTTATCTGCGTGTCCTTGGCTTGCTACGGTCTGATGCGAGGCTCGCGATCGCGCTGGCGCTGGCGAATATCGCGCTGGCCGGCGCGCAGTTCGTCGAACCGGTACTGTTGGGGCGTATAGTCGACGCGCTCTCGGGTGCGCTGCCGTCTGGCCTGGAGTCCGCCGCAGGGATGCTGGCGCCGCTCATTGGCGCCTGGGTGGGATTTGGGCTGTTCATCATTGCCGCCAGCACGCTCGTTGCCTGGTTCGCCGACAGGCTCGCCCACCGTCGGCGCAATATAGTCTTGGCGGATTATTTCGAGCACGTGTTGCAGCTGCCACTCGCCTATCATTCCGGCGCGCATTCCGGCCGGCAGATTAAGGTGATGCTCAGCGGCACCGACACGCTGTGGTGGCTCTGGGTCTCGTTCTTTCGCGAGCATTTCGCCGCATTCGTGTTTATCGCTTTGTTGCTGCCAGCCTCGCTGGCGCTCAACTGGCGGCTCGCGCTGCCGCTGATCGCGCTGTGCTTTGCCTTCGTCGCGCTCACGATGGTGGTCATGCACAAGGCCTTTGCCATGCAGACCGCGGTCGAGCGCCACTACTCCGATGTCGCCGAGACCGCCGCCGACGCGCTCGGCAATGTCGCGCTGGTGCAGAGCTATGCCCGCGTCGAGCTCGAGGTTTCCAGCCTTAAGAGCTCGGTGGATTCGCTGCTGCGGGCGCAGATGCCTGTTCTGTCATGGTGGGCGGTTGCGGCGGTGCTGACGCGCGCCGGCACGACGCTCACGCTGCTGGTGATTTTGCTCGTCGGAGCGTATCTGAAGCTCGTCGGCCTCGCTTCGGTCGGCCAGATCGTCAGTTTCATGAGCATCGCCGCGCTGCTTATAGCTAGGCTCGAACAGGCAGTCAGCTTCTCCAATCGCCTGTTCCTCGACGCACCGAAGCTCGCCGATTTCTTCGGCGTATTGGATACCGTGCCCGCCGTGCGCGACCGGCCCGGCGCGATCGATCCAGGCCGCGTGCGCGGCGCGGTCGAGTTCAAAGATGTGTCATTTTCCTATGACGGCAGGCGTGTCGCGGTTGCGCATTTAAGCTTCACCGCATCGCCGGGCGAGCGTATCGCGCTGGTGGGTCCGACCGGCAGCGGCAAATCCACCGCGCTCGCGCTGTTGCATCGCGCCTTCGATCCGCAATCGGGCGCGATCTTGATCGACGGCCGGGATATTCGCGACCTCACGCTGGGCGGACTGCGACGCAATATCGGCGTTGTGTTCCAGGAAACCCTGTTATTTAATCGTTCGATCGCCGAGAACTTGCGCGTCGGCAAGCCGGACGCCAACGAGCAGGAATTGCGCGTGGCCGCGGCGCGGGCGCAGGCGCTACTGTTCATCGATGCCAATGAGGAAGGCTTACAAGCGCGCGTCGGCGAGCGCGGGCGATTGCTTTCGGGTGGCGAGCGCCAGCGGCTCGCTATCGCGCGCGCCCTGCTCAAGGATCCGCCAATCCTCATTCTTGACGAGGCGACAAGCGCGCTCGATCCGCTAACCGAAAAGCGCGTGAGCCTCGCGCTCGACGAAGTAATGCAGGGCCGCACTACATTTGTGATTGCGCATCGGCTTGCCACCATCCGCAACGCCAGCCGCATTCTGGTCTTTCGCAACGGCGGCATCGCCGAGAGCGGCACGTTTGACGAGTTGCAACGCCGCAGCGGCTTCTTTGCCGAACTGGTGCAGGCGCAATTTGCGACGGCGGCTGAGTAGCGTTGGACGTTTCCTATTTCGTCATTGCCGGGCTTGACCCGGCAATCCATG
>JBASAH010000024.1:0-1724 GCA_049650505.1 Xanthobacteraceae bacterium | reverse complement strand
GCTTGGTCGCGCCGATCGCCGCGTGACGGTCAGCTTGCCGGGCGGCGAGCTTGCGGTCGAATGGCGCGAGAGCGACGACCACGTGCTGATGACCGGTCCGGTCGCTTTCGAACATAAGGGCCGCTTTGACGCGGTCTTGTTCGCCGACTTGGGAGCCGCGTGAGACGATGAGCGTCGAGGTCGTCACCTTCGGCTGCCGGCTCAATGCCGCCGAGTCCGAAGTCATTCGCCGCGAGGCGCAGCGCGCCGGCTTTGCCGACACCATCGTCGTCAATACCTGCGCGGTCACCGCCGAAGCCGTGCGCCAGGCGCGGCAGGAGGTACGGGCGCTCCGGCGCCGCCGCCCCCAGGCAAAAATCATCGTGACCGGCTGCGCCGCGCAGACCGAGCCGCAGACGTTCACCTTCATGCCCGAGGCCGACTGCGTGCTTGGCAATGGCGAGAAGCTGTCGGCGTCGGGCTGGGCGAAAGCGCGCGCCGCCTTCGATGTCGCGGATTCGCCGAAGGCGATCGTCAACGACATCATGGCGGTGAAGGATACCGCGCCGCATCTGATCGAAGCGTTCGCCGGCCGGGCGCGCGCCTTTGTCCAGGTGCAGAACGGCTGCGACCACCGCTGCACCTTTTGCATCATTCCTTTCGGCCGCGGCAATTCGCGCTCGGTGCCGATCGGGGCGGCGGTCGAGGACGTGCGCCGCCTGGTCGCCAACGGCTACAACGAGATTGTGCTCACCGGCGTCGATATCACGAGCTATGGCGCCGATCTGCCGGGCGCGCCAAAGCTCGGCGCGCTGGTTAGGCAAATCCTCAAATATGTGCCGGAGCTCAGACGCCTGCGGCTGTCGTCGATCGATTCGGTGGAGGCCGATCCCGAGCTTCTCGATCTCATTGCCGGCGAAGCACGGCTGATGCCGCATCTGCATCTGTCGCTGCAAGCGGGCGACGATCTCATCCTCAAGCGCATGAAACGGCGGCACAGCCGCGCTCAGGCGATCGCGTTTTGCCGGGCGCTGCGGCGGTTGCGGCCTGACATCGTATTCGGCGCCGATCTGATCGCCGGCTTCCCGACCGAAACTGTCGAAATGTTTCGCCGCTCGCTCAATCTCGTCGAGGAATGCGATTTGACCTATTTGCATGTTTTTCCGTTCTCGGCGCGGCCGAGCACGCCGGCGGCGCGGATGCCGCAACTTGACCGGGCGACCATAAAAGAGCGCGCGCGGCTTCTGCGCCACCGCGGCGCGGAAGCGCTGCGGCGTCACCTGCAACGCGAGGTTGGCGCAACGCGCCGCATCTTGGCGGAGTCGGGTTACGCCGGGCGCACCGAACATTTCACCACGGTGAGACTCGCCGCCCCGGTCGAGCCGGGGAGTATTGTCGAGCGCACCATTGCGGGCCACGATGGCGGGCAATTGCTGGCCGCTAAAGCATGATCCCGAAAAGTGGTAGCCGGTTTCCCGCCTGCGCGAAGCCCGCTTCGGCGGGCGAAGGAAGGTCGGAAAAGATCATGCTCAAACAAAAAGCTCGGCGGATGAGGAGATAAAGATGCAGCAGACCGGCGACCATCGCGTCACCACGCTGGAAGCGCTCGAAGCGCTATACGACAAGCCTTATGGGCCGGCGATCGTCAAAGAGATCGATCGTATCAACCCGCATTATCGGAAATTCATCGAGGCGGCGCCGTTCTTTGCGCTGGCGACCAGCGGGCCGGACGGGCTCGATTGCTC